>NZ_JBEZLM010000038.1:0-66204 GCF_040652095.1 Streptomyces sp. NPDC048290 | reverse complement strand
TCGACGAGGAGGCGTCCGCTGAGGGGTTCGTAGGCGAGGACGCCCCAGCCGGAGCCCTGGGTGGTGGCGGCGGCCTTGGTGAGCTGTGCCTTGAATCCGGCGTAGGAGCCGAAGGACTCGGCGATGGCGTCGGCAAGGTCGCCGACTCCGTCCGCGGCCAGCGGCTCACCACCCCCATCACCGGTCATGTTGTGCCAGTAGATGGAGTGCAGGATGTGGCCGGAGAGGTGGAAGGCGAGGTTCTTCTCCAGGCCGTTGATGGAGCCCCAGGTCTCCTTGTCGCGGGCCTCGGCGAGCTGCTCCAGGGTGTCGTTGGCCCCCTTGACGTAGGCGGCGTGGTGTTTGTCGTGGTGCAGCTCGATGATCTCGGGGCTGATCACCGGGGCGAGCGCGGAGTAGTCGTAGGGAAGCTCCGGAAGCGTGTACAGCGCCATGTCCAACATCCTTCGACATAGTTGCCACTTATATGCAGTTGCACGCTAACAGCATGAGTGGGGCGCAGCCGATGAGGCGTTGGTCCTAGGACCAAGGTCGCGGCGGACCGGCGTGCAACAAGGTGAACATCCATCTCGTCCGGCCTGCCTGGTCCGTCCGGTGCATCGGGTCCGCCTGGTGTGGGCGACGGCCGGGGACAGGGCCTTGACGGGGAGGAGCGGGGGACATGCTGACGGCGGCTTCTCCTCCGGTGCTGGTGGCGGTGATCGGGCCCGTCGAACCGGCGCTGCTGACCGCGTGGATCGCGCACTACCGGGCCCTGGGAGTGGAACAGTTCCTCCTGCCCTTCCACTTCCCCGAACACGTCACCGAGACCGTGCCACAGGGCCTCGCCGAGGTGTGCCACGCGGACGACTTCACACCTGCCGCGATCAGCCACGGCCCCTGGCACGAGGACACCAACACCCGCCTGCGGGACGCTCTGCGGCACCGGGCGGGGCCGGGCCGGCGCCTGTTCGCCGACGCGGACGAGTTCCACCAGTACCCCGCACCGCTCCCCGAGGTCATCACCCGCGCCGAGCACAGCGGGCGGCCGGTGGTCCGCGCCGACCTTCCGCGCCCTGTCGCCCGTCAGGCCGGGGGCCGGCGCACGGACCCGGTGGTCAGTGCGGCACCGAGACCGGATGTGCGGTGTCGCGGAGCAGGGCGGCCGGGGTCATCGCGACGGCCACCGGTACCACGGTCACGCCGAGTGCCGTGAGCATGAGCAGGGCGGAGAGCGGGCGGCCCGTGCCGCGTGGGGCGGTGGCGATGAGCCGACGGATACGGCAGGCCGGGTCGGTGCCCGTCATCGCGGGAAGCCCGTCGGCGCCGGGCCGCCCGCCGGGCGCCGCGGACATCTCCAGCAGGGCCTTGGCGACCGTACGCCGGCCGTGGCGGTGTGCCGCCTGGTCGTCGGCGGCCATTTCGGCGAGCAGTCGCACCTGACCGGCGTATCCGCGCATCAGTCCCATCCAGCCCAGGGCGGCCGTGAGGATGTCGGCGACGAGGATCGAGCGGTGGTGGCGCAGCCGCAGATGGGCCCGCTCGTGCTCGACGGTGGCGGCGAGTTCGGGACCGGAGAGCAGCGCGAGCGCGGCGCTGGTCACCACGATGCGGGAGGTGCCGCGCGGGCCGGGGATGCAGAAGGCGGCCGGTGTGGGGTGGGGCAGCACCCGGACCGGCGGCCCGGTCTGCGCGCCGGGCGCGTCCATGGTGTCCCGGTCCGCCTGGGCGTCGGCGGTGAGGCGGTGGCGGTCGCGGGCGTGCCGCAGCCGTAGCGTGCGCAGCACCGTCAGGGTGGAGAGTGTTCCGGCGCCGAGCGCGAGCGCGAGCAGGGCCGCCTCGGCGATGCCGGTGGCCTGCCAGGCGCCGCCGTAGGCCGCGTGCACTTGGTGCATGTCGGCGTTGAACAGCCACACCATGATGTGTTCCCACAGGTCGTGGGCGGTCAGGACGAGCGCGGCGGTCAGCGAGACGAGGAACCCTGCCGCGCAGGCGTGCCAGGCGCGCAGTGCCGTCTGCGGGAAGCGGGTCGTCCAGGGGGCACGGGAGAGGAGCCGGGCGGCCGGGCCGCCGAGCACGAGGGCGTGGCCGAGCAGCGCGGCGATGACCAGCACGGCGGGCTCAGCGCCCGGAGTCCGGGTGGGGCTCGTCCGTGGCGGGCGGTGTCTCCAGCGCCCGGCGCAGCGCGGCGGCCTCACCGGCGTCCAGCCGTCCGGCGAACCGCAGCAGTGCTCCGGTGCGGTCGGCGGAGGTGTCGAGCGCCTGCTCCATCAACTCGGCCGAGTAGTCCTCGGCGGAGCGCAGCGCGCTGTAGCGGAAGGAGCGGCTGACCTTCTCCCGCGTCAGCCATCCCTTGGTACGCAGCCGTTCGGTCACCGTCATGACGGTGGTGTACGCCAGGTTCCGGCCCTCGGCGTTGAGTGTGTCGGTGAGGGTGTGGATGGTGAGCGGTTCGCCGTCCGCCGCCCACAGCACCCGCATGATGTCGGCTTCCAGTTCACCGAACGGCCGCATGGCTCCGGCACCGCCCTTCTCGTCCGTTGTCCGTCCACCGTCGTGGCCACGCCGTTCACGCGCCCGGCTGGGCGGATTCTACTTGCTGTCGGAGTTCCCCTCCGAGATTTCCACTGCCCATAGGATTTCTATCGGGCATAGTTTTTCTACGTTCTATCGAACTTCTACGAGCTGTAGTAACTTTCGTCGTGTGGACGTCGACCAAGGCGCCTCCGTGCCCTTCCGCCCTGCCCCAGCCACCCCAGCCACCCCCGACCCCTCCGGCTTCACCGGCTTCACCGGCCCCGGCACCCCATTGCGCAGCCCCAGCCGGGGACACCTCCCCGCTTGCGCGGTGCGGCCGATGGAGCCGGAGGACCTTCCCTTCGTGGTCGCCCAGCACCGTGTCCACTTCCCCGACGGCTTCTTCGCCCGGCTCGGACCCCGCTACCTCACGGCCTACACCCGTACCTATGTGGCCGGCCCGTACTCCCGGGCCTACATAGCCGAGGTGGCCGGAACGCCCGTGGGGTTCCTGGTCGGGATACTCGATCCGGTCAGCCACCGTGAGCACGTCATGGGCGGGCACGGGCGCCGGCTGCTGATCCGGGCCGGGCTGGCGCTCAGCGTCCGCCCGGCGCTCGCCCTGCACTTCGTCCGCACCAGGCTGGGCCGCTACGCCCGCAAACTCCTCCCCGGTCCGCGTGAGGAGAGCCGCCTCAAGGCCATGCGCCCCATCACCCTGCCCGAGGGGGGCGGCCCCACCGCAGTCCTCTCCCATGTCGCCGTGGTCGACCAGTTCCGCTCCTTCGGCCTGGGCACGGCCCTGGTGAGCCGCTTCCTGTACGACGCCCGGACGGCGGGGTGCGTCCGGGCCTCGCTGGTGACCGCCGCAGGCCCGGAGGGAGCCGGCCGCTACTACGAGCGGCTCGGCTGGCGGCGCACCGGGGAGACCCGCACTCCCGAGGGCCGGCTCTTCACCCAGTACGAACATCCGCTCACCTGAGGAACAGCGCATTGACCCGCTTCATCCGTACCGGACCGCCGCTCCTGCTGGCGGCGCTCCTGTCCACCACGGCCTGCACCGCCGCGGCGGACACCGGCTCGCCCCCGAGCCCCACCCCCACCCTGACCGCGCCGCCGCCCCCGTCGGCGGACGCGGCCGTACGGTCCGTCCCCGACGAGCAGTGGCAGCGTATGAAGGACGCCGGCATGGTGCGCGCCGGCTGTCCGGTGACGTCCCCCGGCCAACTGCGCCGGGTGGAGATCAACCACTACGACTTCGACGGGGAGATCCAGCGCGGGGTCCTCGTGGTCAACGCCGACATCGCCGAGAGCACCGTGCGGATCTTCACGGCCCTGTTCGACGCGGAGTTCCCCATCAAGCAGATGAAGCCCCTGGAGGAGTACGGCGGCGACAACACCCCCAGTCTCGCCGACGACAACACCGCCTCCTTCAACTGCCGCCGCTCGAACCAGATCAACGCGCCCGCCCTGGAGTCGCCGCACGCCAACGGCCGGGCCATCGACATCAACCCGCTGGAGAACCCCTGGATGGACCTGCGCTGCAAATGCTGGAAGCCGAGCGCGGAGTTCAGCGAGCGCACCGAGGGCAAGGGCAAGATCCTCGAAGGCGACCAGGTCTGGCAACTGTTCATCGACGAGGGCTGGATCTGGCAGAACATCGACGTGCCCGACTACATGCACTTCGACACCGGCTACCCCTCGAAGCCGTTCACGGGGACGACGGGCGGTACGCCGCCGTCCTCGGCGGGGGAGTCCGCGCCCACCGGGGCGCCGCCGTCCCCGGCGGCTGACGGCGGCGCCCCGTGACACTCCGGGCTGGTCACCGGGTCCGGAGGGCGCTGACCGCCTTGAGTGTGCGCCCGGCGGCGGACCTCAGGGCAGGACGGCCACGGACGAGGCGGCGGCCGCCCCGGGCCGACTCCCGGCGGACCCGGTGCAGGGCGTCGCCCGGCGCCGCCGCAAGCCGGGGTGCCCCGAAGACGGTGCCGTAGCTGAGGCGCAGCAGCGGTCCGAAGGGCGCCGCCGCGTGGATGCCGGTGAAGTACAGACCGGGCACGGACGACCGCAGGCCCGTGTCGAGCCATGAGAACCCTCCCCGTACGTGAGCAGGTCCTCGTGGCTCATGAAGGGAACGAGGACTTCATGATGCCGGACGGCGTAGCTGTGGAGGAGTTCGGCCAACTCGTGCGCTGCTGCCGTGGCTTCGGCTCGGGCTGCGGGGTTGTGAAGGCGGACACCGGCGGCCTGGAGTTCTTCGGCGGTCGCGTCACGCACGATGGCTGCTCCTGTTCGGTGAAGCGGCGCCCGTCGAGGTGGCGGAGGACGAGGGAGTTCGCGGGCCGGTTGAAGTCCGTGTCGAACAGCAGGGCCACTACCGAGGTGAAGGGCCACCCCCCACCGCCCGCTGCGGCCGTCGCCCGCGTGCGACTGCCAGGGCGACGATGAGGCCCACTCACCGAGACGGATCTGCTCCGACGCCCCCTGGAGCGGGAACTGCGGCTTCACACAAGCGACTTTGCATCACGCCAAGTTGATAGTGATGCAGGCCATACGAAATGTGTCTCATTACTTGAGGCTTCCTGGGGCTGGTGTTGCTGAAAGCACCTCTCGGGTCCCCTGCGGCGCCGCCTCGACGTCGACTTAGGGCACGCGGAGAGCGCGCACCCCGCCAATTGGTCTAGACAACAAACAACCCCCGGGCCACTGGCCTGGGGGTCTGTCATGGAGCGGGTGACGAGAATCGAACTCGCGCTCTCAGCTTGGGAAGCTGTGGTGATCTAGGACTGATTATGGCTCTGACCTGCGGTGGAGGAGGGCCAGAGGCTTGGGCTTACCTGTGGTGGTTCCCCGCCGTTTCCCGTAGTTCCCCGTCTGATCTGGCACGCGAATGGCACGCTTTCTCCGGGGGCTTGGGCCTCCGCCACGAAAGTCAGCCACGATGGCGGGCGCGACGACTGATCAGGCGTGCATGTGTCACGGTACCCGCCTCCGGGCCTCAGCCACGTTGCTCTGAGAGGTCTCACAGAGCAACGCGCGACGGTCAGCCCACGACGCTCATACGGCCTTCTGATCCGTAGCTCTACAGAGATCGGTCAATGAGGGTCATAGAGGTTGCTGTTCGGTCCCTCAGGATGGCTGTTGGCCATGGTCGGTTGCTGTGGTTGCTGTACTTCGCTGCTGTACCGCAGCACTCAACTCAGCCACTCGGCCTGGTCGTACTCGGCCTCACTCGATGGTTTCGGCCCGCTCTCGAACCTGGTCGTCCAACTTACCTTTCTCCATGTCGTCCAGCGCGGCCGCGTATCCGGCCATGACCGCCTCGTGTACAACGTCGTGGAGGTCTACCGGGATCGCATCGAAGATGCCGGAGCAGATGTTCGCGGCTGCCTCATACGCGGATCGGTAGTGCGCTTCACGGATGTCGGCGCCCAAGCTGCTGACGAGACTGCGCAGCTCTTCCGTGTGGTCATCGCTCACGTCGACGTCAGTACCCTCGTGCCAGGGTCGAGAACCATGTATTTCTGGGCCTCAGCCGAAGACAGTCAGCCACGGTGACGGGTCAGCCAGCCGACAAGGCGCGCGTGTGCCTCGCCGCACCACCTCCGGACCTCAGCCACGCTGCTCGGTGACGTCCGTCAGAGCAAGCCCCGACGACGGAAGCGCTGTAGTGGAGCGCTGAGCGATGACCTCTTTGCCCCACCGACAACCTTGGTGCCCGCTCGGACGGGGGTAGGTGCGGCTGTGACCTGGGTCTATGGTGCGCCGGCGGTTGCGGGGGTCCGCTGGGGGTTAGGGGCGTTGTCACACAGTTGGTCACGCGGATGTGGGGGCTCCTCGGTTGGCTGGGTGGGTCGTCCGCCTGGCGTGAAGGGGGTGAGTTCGTTCGAGTTGGGCCGGCCAAACAACAACCACCGAGCAATCCGCTGCGGAGCCGTCTGCGCCTCAGCCGAAGACAGCCAGCCACGATGGCGGGCGCGACGACCGATCAGGCGCGCGTGTGCCACGGTTACCCACCTCCGGGCCTCAGCCACACCGCTCTCCGTAGACCAGATTAAGCCTTGACGGCCGGACCTTCGCCTCGTAGGGCTCCGACACATGCACTGCGATTCCCCGCGCAACCTGGTGCGGCAAGGGCGTATCCCTGAATCCAGAGGG
Organism: Streptomyces sp. NPDC048290; assembly: GCF_040652095.1. Taxonomy (NCBI): domain Bacteria; kingdom Bacillati; phylum Actinomycetota; class Actinomycetes; order Kitasatosporales; family Streptomycetaceae; genus Streptomyces; species Streptomyces sp. NPDC048290. Next base: position 59,550 of record NZ_JBEZLM010000038.1, on the reverse strand, counting down.
AATTCAGTCAGCAGTGCTGTCATGAGTCCACATCGCTTCGGCCGTTCGCGAGCGTGTCAGCAGTGGTCGAGTCCACGGCTGGCGAGTGGCTGATCGATCCTTCGGGCGGTTCCTCAACACCTAGCCCAAGAGAGCTTCCGCCTCGCCAACGCCGCCAGCTGTGGGCACATGATACGCAGTTCCTCACCCGGCAACAGGAGCTGTCTTCCTATCAGGCGGTTTTCTTCGAAGCTGTAGCGATCAGGAACCTTCTTCCCATACCCTGGCACACCACGTAATCTCCGTGATCAAAATCTCGACGAGGGGGACTGGTGAGCGAGCTTCCATTCACGTACGAGGAATTCAGCGAGTGGTTTGATATTCACGCCGGAAGATACCTGACGCCAGCTAAAGATTCTGCATCTAAAGCCTTGAGCGTACACCTAGACGCCGAACTACCTGAAATCGAGCGAGTGAGGGTGAAAGTTTCTTCAGGGCGAGTTAAGGGAAAGGAGAGGACTTGGAAAAAGCTCGAGCTTGAAAAATACAGAAACAAGATTTCCAGTCTTGAAGAAATTCCTAATATCATTGATGACCTGGTCGGATTGAGGGTTACGTGCAATAACAAATCCGACGTCCAGAGGGTCGTGGACATTGTAACGGCATTGAAGATTTTCCAATCCGGCCAAGAGCCCGTATTGGAACAGCAGGAAGGATCGCTCCGGGATTACCTGGGGCAGCCGAAAGCAAGTGGATATCGGGCTGTCCATATCAACCTATGCACATCAGTTCCTGCTGGACTAAAATGGAAAGTTGTTACGTGTGAACTTCAGATTCGTACCCTCCTCCAAGACGGTTGGGGCGAACTAACGCACGAAGATACATATAAGCCCGGAAGCACTCCTCCCGCCCTCGTAGAAACCCTAAGTCGCCGAATGGCTGATCTTCTAGCTGCTGTAGATGATATTGCACAAGATCTGAGGCAGGAGTTGGACCGTCTGTCCACTAAGGACATCGAGACTTCTGTAACTAGCTTGCCAGCTACGTCCGTTTCAATTACGGCAAACGTAAACGAAGCAACATTTCAACCTGCGATCCGTGACGCCGCTTCAGAGTATCTGCGTAACCGTGTGACTCAGCTCCAAAGGCCCATGGATCTAGCTAGCCTAGCTTGGGAGCTAAGTAGAAAATTCGGCCAAGAAGTGAGTCAGGGGTGGTTCGGCCTTGGAAACTTCAAGAGTTTCCTCAAGGAGTCGATCCCGAACGTCAGGTTGACAGATGAGCCGCCCTCATACGTCCTACCGGGAGATTATCAGAGCCACACTACAGCCAAAGCTTCAAGTCCGCCCGGGATTCCCGCTGCCGCAATGCTTCTCAGGGATCTCGATCGCTCATTCCCTCTTCTCGATTCAGTTCACCTTAATGCGGCCTACAGGCAGCTCGCAGAAGCGTCACAAGCCATCAATTGGGCCGATGAAACGACAAATGATATTGGGCGAATCAACGAGATGACCCGCAGGGCGCGGGAGCTGAACTCAGAGGATGCGGCAGTTTCGCGCACCCATTTCGACTATATGGCAAAGTCGCTTTTGTTTTCCGGCAATCTAGGACGCCCCTTGGTGGCGGAAGAGGTGAAAAAAATCTACTCGGCATGGACGGTTAAGAGGCTGCTTAGCGTGTCGAGTCCGAGTAATCGGCAGATCACCGCAGTTAAAAAGTGGCTTTCCTAGCCCATGCGGACATTTATGCAAACGGCAGGCCAGTGAAGAGGGATTAAGGCGGCACCAATTGGGTGCAAGTTTTCATGAGGTCGGAAGTCTCCGAAGGATCGAGCGGTCTCGGTCTGTGAACCCGCCCGGTAGTGCATGACGTTGGGGCCATGATCTTCGAGGCTCGCGCCAAAATGGCTCCGTAAAGTCGTGGAGTCGACCGACCCAACTATGACGCACTCCTTCTCTAATATAAGGCGGTTGCATGCTTTGAGTGCGGCACGGACACCGGCCGGGCTGGAGCGGGGCGGAGACAGGAGCGCAGGCCCGGCCGGGGGCCGGGCCGCGTGCGGTGAGCGGAGCGAGCCGCCTTGAACCAGTAGAGAAAGTTGTAACTCAGTCGGTCTGGCGGGGCGCTTTGAAGACATAGGGGCAGGCGGGGACTCCGGAGCCTTGTTGGTGAGTGAGTGGCAGGAAGATCACCGGTCGTATCGTCCACGTGATGTGGGTCGAAGCCCAGGTGACCGTGACAGCGCAGGGCTCGCGGTGCAGCAGGGCGCGTCGGGTTTCCACGCGGGCGTCGTACTGCCAATCCCAAGATTGCTGGGAGGCGTTGGGGTCGAGGGCTGGGGAGATCGCGCGGAGCGCGTGTGTGACCCAGGTGTCCGCCTGGCGCTCCGAGTAGGCAGCGGAAGACATCCGGAAGCCTGGCTCGCCGTTCCCGGGGACCTCTGTCCAGCACTCGCACCAGTACCCGGGCACGGGCCCGTTCATCCCGTTCATGAGGTCGCCCCCGGCGGGTGGACCACGAGGACGTAGCACGTGTCCTTGTCGTAGAGGGTGATCTGGTAGCCCGTACCGAGAGTCAGGTATGCGACGGCGCGTTCGTGTTCCGCCTCGTCGGTGAGCCAGTGTTGCCCTTCCTGGGCGTGGGCGGGGTCGAACTGCTGGGTGATTTCACTGGTGCGCTGCTTCAGCCAGTGCAGGGCTCGGTGGACGTTGATCGTCTTGTGTGTGTCGAGGGGGATCGAGCGCACGTCGGACTGGGGGTAGGCGACAGCGACGCATCGGAAGATCCGGTGCGGGGTGATGGTCCACGGGGTGTCATTGGCTGTCGTCGTCAGCACCGGCCGACTCCCGCCAGGAGCTCCGCCGTCACTGTGTGGCTCCCGTCCTCGCTGCGGACGTGCACCCGATGCGCGAGGGCGCTCACCATCCTCAGCCCTCGGCCATGGACCGCGTTTCCGCTCGGGGGCTTGGGGTGTGGGGTCGTCAGGCTTCCGCCCTCGTCGATCACGGACACGGCGACCGCCAGCGGGGAGACGGCCAGGGCCAGGTGGAAGGTGCCGGACTGCCGTCCGCTCGCGGTGTGCAGGATCGCGTTCGCGCTGAGTTCGCTCACGATCAGTACGGCGTCGTCCACCAGGGGTGAGTCTCGTAGGACGTCACGGGTCCAGCGGCGGGCCCTGCTGACCTCTTCCAGGAAACCTGGGCAAATGAGCCCCCAGACCCGGACCGTACTCGTATACTCGTGCATACAAGTTCCTTCGTGCTGGTAGGCCGCCATGTGCAGCGGGTTCGGGCTAGATGAGTTTCACGCCGTCGTGGGCGCGGACGGCGGGCGGGGACATCGCGTCCAGTGCGTCTGTCACGCGGATCGCGTATGCCTCGTCGGCAAGCTCGGTGACTTCCTCTCGGGTGACCCAGCGCAGCGCGCTGGTCTCGTCACCGGTGGTGGGCGTGCCGTCGGCGGTCTCGCAGCGGAAGACCAGGGAGACGATCAGGCCCGTCATGTTCTTGTAGATGCCGGTCAGGGTCGCCGGAAGTGCGATCTTGATACCGGTTTCTTCGAGGACTTCCCGTTGCAGAGCTTCGGGGATGGTCTCCTCGCGTTCGAGGATTCCGCCCGGGGGCTCCCACTTGCCGTTGTCCCGGCGCTGGATCAAGAGGGCACGGCCCTGGTCGTCCACTACGACCCCGGCGACGCTCACGGAGTGCGGGCGTTCAGTGCTCACGTTCCTCGGCCCTCTCATATGGCTAGGCTCTCCACCGTAGCAACAACACTCGCCCACTCGTCTAGATACCTAAAGGAGTGCATCCACCGTGACCCCTGCCCTTCCTTCCGGACAGCTCGGTGATCTCGACCCCACGAGTGATCGTGCGGTGTTCCGGCAGATCGCCGATCAACTGCGTGAGGCCATCGACCGTGGGCGATTCCGGGAGGGCGAGAAGTTGCCTTCCGAAGCGGAGCTTGTCGAGCATTACGGGGTGTCCAGGATGACCGTCCGGAACTCGTTCTCCGTCCTCCAGGGGGAGGGGCTCGTGCACGCCGAGCACGGCAAGGGCGTCTTCGTCCGGCCGCGTCCCCCCGTGCGGCGCCTCGCCTCCGACCGGTTCGCCCGGCGCCATCGCGAACAGGGGAAGTCGGCCTTCATCGTGGAAGCCGACGCCGCCGGTAGTCATCCCCAGGTCGACAGTCTTGAGGTCAAGGAGGAGAAGGCCAGCCAGGACATCTCCACCCGGCTCGGGTCTGTCCGGCGGGTGCTCGCTCGGCGGCGCCGGTACCTCCTCGACGGACGGCCCGTCGAGTTCGCCGCCTCCTACCTCCCGCTCGACATTGCGCGCGGCACGCAGATCGCCGAACCCAACCCCGGTCCCGGCGGCATCTACGCCCGTCTCGAAGAACTCGGCCACCGGCTCGACCACTTCGAGGAAGAGATCCGTGCCCGGATGCCCTCGCCGGCGGAGGTGAAGACGCTCCGGCTGGCCTCCGGCGTGCCGGTTATCCATCTGATCCGGACCGCCTTCGACACCGAGGGGCGGGCCGTGGAGGTCTGCGACACGGTGATGGCGGCGGATGCCTACGTCCTGTCGTACCAGCTCCCGGCCACGTGAGCGGGTGATCGGCGTGGTGCGCGGGGGAGGCTTCTCCGAACTCGTACACGCCAACAGGCATACTCGTATAGACGAGTGGGCAAGTTGTGTGGCAGAGTGGTCGCGTGATCCCGGGCTCCGGGTTCGCCGACTGCATCTCATCTAGACGAGTAGATAGGGAAACTCTCTTGCGTACCATCCGCGTTGAGACCTCCGCCGCGACGATCCTCCTCACCGAGTCACCTGAGCCGAAGGTCCGCGACCGGCAGACGGGCGAGATCGCCAAGGACGCCGTCAGCGGTGAAGCGCTGATGACGATCGGCGTCGTCTACATCGAGGAAGGCGAGTCGTCGCTGATCAAGGTCACCGTGCCCGAGAGCGGTGTTTCCGAGGGGCTCGCCCTCGGGGCGCCGGTCGCCCTCCCGGGGCTCGTCGCCCGGCCGTGGGAGTCGGTGTTCAACGGGCAGCAGCGTCACGGCATCGCCTACCGGGCCGCCGCCGTCACCCCGGCGGCCTTCCTGGGCGTCACCGGGGCCGCTGCCTGATGGCCGACATAGTGACGCTTCTGGAGGTAGGGGGTCCCCTCGCCGTGCTTGGCGGCGGGGCTGCCTACGCCCGATCAAGGCATCCGGCCGTGTACTGGATGACCGTCGGGCTCCTGATCGCCAGTGTCCGCCTGCTCGCCTCGTACGGCTCGGTCATGGAGGCGTGCGGCCTCACCGTGGCACCCTCCCGGCTCCGCGTCCTCGCCGTGAAGGCGACAACCCGCCGAGAGGTGCGGCCCGTACCGCCTCGCCGGGGCCTCATCCGTCCCACCTCAACCGGGTTACGGCTCCGTCTTCGGCTCGCTCCCGGTCAGGAACCCGCAGACGTCGCCGCCTCGGCCGAACGGCTCCGGCACGCCTGGGGCGTCCATGCCGTCTATGTGACGACCGTCAAGCCGGGGGTCGTGGAACTCAGGCTCGTCGGCTTCGATGTCCTGCGGCGGGTCCGGATGCCTCGGAAGCTCGACACCCGGGTTCTTCAAGTGCCGGTTGCTCTGCGGGAGGACGCAACGGCCTTCGTACGGGACTACCGGGCCGTTCCTCACCAACTCACCCTCGGCGCCACCCTGTCCGGCAAGTCGATGTACCTGCGGAATCTGATCGCCGGACTGGCCACTCAGCCGGTGGTCCTGGTCGGGATCGACTGCAAGCGGGGAGTGGAGCTGGCGCCGTTCGCCGCCCGGCTGTCCGCGCTCGCGACCGACCCGGGACAAGCCGCCGAACTGCTCCCCGTGCTCGTGAAGGAAATGGAGGACCGATACGACCTGATCAAGGCCCGGCAGGGCATCGCGCCCGGTACCCCGGACGAGGAGATCACCTCAGATATCTGGGGACTGCCGGACAGCGAGCGACCGGCGCCCATCGTGCTCTTCGTGGACGAGGTGGCCGAACTCTTCCTCGTCGCCACCCGCAAGGACGAAGATCGGCGCGACGAAATGGTCACCCAGCTCATCCGCCTCGCCCAGCTCGGCCGCGCGGCCGGGATCTACCTGGAGGTCTGCGGGCAGCGGTTCGGCGCCGAACTGGGCAAGGGCGCCACCATGCTCCGTGCGCAGCTCACCGGCCGTGTCTGCCACCGCGTCAACGACGAAGCCTCGGCCAAGATGGCGCTCGGTGACGTATCGCCCGAAGCGGCTTTCGCCGCCTGCGCCATTGCCGCTGAACGGCCGGGGCTCGCTGTGGCCGGTGACACTGCCGGTGGCTGGTCCCGCATCCGTACCCCGTATCTGTCCCTCGCCAGTGCCGCCACCACGTGCCGGGAGTCGGCGCACCTGGCCCCGAACGTACCGGCGCTCGCCCCCTTCCGGCCTTTCACACCAACTGCGGCCCCAGGGCGGTTCCCCGTACCGCGACGCGTCACCAGCTAGCGACGCGATCCCCCGACTGACATCACGCTCACGTGCCGAGTCCCTACCCCCGCCATCCCTGAAACGGAGAGAACCCCTGTGACTGCCTCGATGGCCTTCTACGCGGACGGTGACACCACCGTCCGACTCAGCCAGTACGGCACGACCCGTACCCCGATCCTCACCCTGGACGCTGACGGCCACTCCCTCTCGGTCTCGGCCTTCAACCAGGTGCCCATCGCTGATCACCTGGCCTTCGCCCGTGAGCTGGCCACCGCGTGCGCCGAGTACGTGACGGCCCTGGAGACCTACGCCGCCGCTCCTAGCGACGGCGAGGAGGCACGGGACGGAGCCGCGTGAACCGGCTGCCTGTCCGGCTGGACGCCGTACTCGTCCAAGCGCTCATCGCTGGTGCCCTGTCCTTCGCGCACCTGCACGACCTGGCCTCGGCTGCCGGACAGACGGGCTGGAAGGCATGGGCCTACCCGGTCTCCGTCGATCTGCTGATGGTGGCGGCCTGGCGGCGGTTGCGTTCGGGAGGGGGCAAGAAGGCTGGATGGTGCTGGTTCCTCGTGGCGCTGACGGCGTCCCTCGGCGCGAACGTCGCCACCGCCGGACTCCTCGACCCGAACGCCGTCCCGGCCTGGCTCCGCATCCTCGTCGCCGGATGGCCCGCCGTCGCCTTCCTGGGCGGCACGCTCCTCGCCCACTCAGCACCGCAACGCCCCCCGGATCTGATGGACCTGCCCGAGACGCCCGTCCAACCCTCTGCGGAGGCACCACCCAACCCGTCGCCCCCGCCCGTACCGGCCGCTCTCATCGACCACGCCCGAAAGGTCGCCACCGAGCATCACGCCCGCACAGGCACCCCGATCGACACCCCCACTCTCCGCGCTCGCCTCGGCGTCCCCGCGCCCCTGGCCGAAGCCATCGCCGCCCACCTCTGAGAGGAGACCCCATGCCCAGGAACCACCGCTTCCGAAACGTCACCCGCATCGGTCCCGTCCACGTCGCCACGTACTACGACAGCCGGGGTCGCGAGAAGCACACCGCCGCCTGCACGGCACCGCGCTGCGGCTTCTCCAGCGACTACGACAGCCGCGCGGCTGCCGAACTGGCCGCCCGTACCCACCGCTGCCCCGTCCGCTGAAAGGCCCGGCACCACGTGACCATCAGCCTCCCGCTAGTCGTCGTCCTCGGCCTCTTCGCCTGGGGAGCGGTCAAGTTCCTCGGCGTCCGCGTCTGGGTCGTCGTGCTGATCGCACTGTTCGGCTTCTGGCTCTCCCGCACCTTCCTCGCCCCCGCCATCGAGTCCGGCACGCGCACCGGCGTGGACGTCATAAACGGCTCACATGACTAGACGAGTAGGTAAGAAAGGTTTCGCTGTGCTCCTGCCCAAGTACCCGGACAACCCCACCCCACCAGCCGCTCACACCCACACCCCGACGGCCCCCGAACCCGACTCCCGCGCGCTGCCGTCGCTCTCGATCAGTACCGGCGCGGTAGTTGCTGTCATCGCGGGCGGCGTCGTCCTCACCGCGCTCCTGGCGGCCGTCGCCGTCACCGCCGTCTCGGTCGCCATAGCCGCCGTGGTCCTGCGCTCCGTCCTCCGCGAGAACCACCGCCGCTGACCCCACCCATGCCGACCCCGGGGCGACCACGACACCGCCAAGCATCCGGCCGCCCCGGGCCCATCACTCCCGACTGATCAAGCCCGCCAGAAGGAGACAGCCATCTTCTCCCGCGCCACCCCGCCCCCACTCCCGGAACTCACCAAGCTCGCCCAGCACGGCACCTTGCCCGGTATCCTCCGCCAACTCTCCGGACTCGGCGGTTGCACCCACCCGATCCGCCTCGACGGTCACCGCACCGAGTACACGGTCGACACGCACACAGGTGAGATCGGCCCCGCCCTCCACCACCTCGACTCCGCCACCCTCCCGGCCGGTCACCTCTTGGTCCGCTGCAACAACCGCCGCACGACCCGCTGCCCGGCCTGCGCCGAGACCTACCGCCGCGACACCTTCCACCTGATCACCACCGGCCTACGCGGCGGCAAGGGCACCCCCGAACAGGTCGCCACCCACCCCCGAGTCTTCGCCACCTTCACCGCTCCGAGCTTCGGCCCGGTCCACAACCGCCCCTCCACCTCCCGCCCCTGCCGCTGCGGCACCCACCACGACCAGGACGACCCCCGACTCGGCACCCCACTCGACCCCACCACCTACGACTACGAATCCGCCGTCCTCTGGAACGCGCACGCGGGCGCCCTCTGGCGGCGCTTCTCCACCTACCTCCGCCGGGAGATCGCCAAGCGAGCCGGTCTGCCCCAACGCCGCTTCCGCGAGCACGCCCGCGTCTCCTTCGCCAAGGTCGCCGAATACCAGAAACGCGGCGCCGTTCACTTCCACGCGGTCATCCGCCTGGACGGCCCCCAGGGCGGCGACACCCCACCCCCGTCCTGGGCAACCGCCGACCTGCTCACCGACGCCATCCGCACAGCCGCGACCAAAACCCGCGTGGACGGCCCCACCATCGACCGACGCACCCACACCTTCACCTTCGGTCGCCAACTCGACGTCCGCGCGATCCGCTCCGCCGACTTCAACGACGGCCAGGAACTCACCGAACGCGCGGTCGCCGCGTACATCGCCAAGTACGCCACCAAGGGCGCCGAGACCGCCACGGGAGCTCTCGACCGCCCACTCAAGTTCGCCGCCGAACTCGCCCAGCTCGACCTCAGCGACCACGCCCGCCGCCTCGTCCGAACCGCCTGGACCCTCGGCGCACGCAAGGAACTGGAACACCTCCGCCTGCGCGCCTGGGCCCACATGCTCGGCTTCCGCGGCCACTTCTCCACCAAATCCCGCCGCTACTCCACCACCCTCGGCGCCCTCCGCGACGCCCGCGCCGAGTGGAAGCGAGCCCAGACGGCGGACACCACCGCACCGGACACGACGTACATCCTCGCCCACTGGGTCTTCGCCGGTACGGGCCTCTCCGACGCCGAAGCCTGGCTCGCCGCGTCCCTCGAAGCCGCCCCCGGAACGGAAGGAGAACCCACCACATGAGCGACCGCTATCTGTCCGTGGACCAGGTGGCCGAGTTGCTTGGCACCTCCGCCCGCTTCCCCCGGCGCCTGATCGAGGAGCGGCGCATCCGGTTCGTCAAGGTCGGCCGGCACGTCCGTATCCCGGAGAGCGCGGTCAGCGAGTACATCCGAGCGCGCACGGTCGAGCCGATCAGGCTTCGCCGCCCCGGACTCCGGAGGGTCGCCTGATGGCCAACAAGAAGGGCAACCGCCGTCGCTTCGGTGCGGTCCGCCAGTACCGGTCTGGCAGTTGGACGGCTTCCTACCTCGGCCCCGGTGGGGAACGCATCCGCGCCGAGGAGACCTTCGAAACCAAGAAGGACGCCGAGATCTGGCTGTCTCAGATCGAAGCCGACCTGACCCGTGGAGACTGGCGCGCTCCCGACGCTGGCGCGGTCAACTTCCGGGTGTACGCCGAGAAGTGGGTCGAAGAGCGGGAGTTGGCTGTCCGTACCGTCGACCTTTACACACACCTGCTCCGCCTCTACCTCCTTCCGGCCTTCGGCACGCTCGACCTGGACGAGATCACGGCCCCGCGCGTACGAGAGTGGCGAGCCGAGCGGCTGAGAGCCACGGGCGCCAAGACGACCGTCGCCAAGTCGTACCGCCTCCTGAAAGCGATCATGGAGACGGCCGTCGATGACGAACTGATCAGCCGCAACCCCTGCCGCATCAAGGGCGCGGGCAAGGAGTCGGCCGCAGAACGCCGTATCGCCACCGTCGCCCAGATCGACGCCCTCGCCGACGCGATCGGGATTCGCTGGCGCCTCATGGTCTACCTCGGCGCCTATGGCCCGATGCGCCCGGAAGAACTGGCCGGGCTTCGTCGCCGGGATGTCGACCTTGACGCCCTGACCATCCGTGTGCGGGTCGCCGAACCCGAACGCACCAACGGCCAGCGAGCGCCTGGAGAGACCAAGTCGGATGCGGGCGTCCGTTCCGTCGTCCTCCCGGCCTTCCTCCACAAGGACGTGAAGCGGCATCTCGCCTGGTACGCCGAGAAGGGGCGGGACGGATTGGTCTTCGTCGGGGAGAAAGGCGCTCCCTTCCGTCGCAGTTCCTTCGGCCGGAAGTGGCGTCGGGCACGTACCGCCGTCGGCCTCCCGGACGGCTTCCGCTTCTACGACCTTCGTCACACCGGACACACCCTCTCGACCCGCTCGGGGGCGACCCTCAAGGACACGATGGTCCGTGCGGGTCAGTCGTCCGAGCGAGCGGCGCTGATCTATCAGCACTCCGACGAGGAGCGGCAACGCGATGTCGCCGCCGGGCTGGACGACCTGGTCCGCGCCGAGCGGGCGAAGCACGACCCGGGCGACCCCACGCACCACAACGGGGAGGCCGCTGAAGGCTAGTGGTGCGGCTGTGGTGCGCACCCCGCTAATTGGTCTAGACAACAAACAACCCCCGGGCCACTGGCCTGGGGGTCTGTCATGGAGCGGGTGACGAGAATCGAACTCGCGCTCTCAGCTTGGGAAGCTGATGTTCTACCATTAAACTACACCCGCGTAAGGAGTCGATCTTGTCGCTCCGAACGTTCGCCCACTGTACCCCATGCCATGCCCCCGGTGCTCGCCCCGGGGGCTTCGTCGTGCCAGGGGAGGGAGGCGGGTGAGGGGGGCGTTTCGACCCCGCGGCGCAGGTGCTGACGCGGGTGTGGGGGGCTGTAGTTGGGGCGTACGGTGGGGCCCGGCGTGGGGGTGTGCGGGGTCGGTGTGCCGTCGAGGAGTGGCTCCCTTTCGTCACGTAATGTGTGGGTTTGTCGTCCGGCGAGGAGCAGTCGGGCGCGGCTCTGGGGAAGGGACTCTTGGACTTGATGGAGCGCACCGTCGTCCGCTGTGCCGATGGGCACGTGTTCAGTACCGCTTCGTTCCCGATGCAGCAGGCCGAGCGGCTCGGGCCGGGTCGGCTGGTGCGATGTCCGCGGTGTGCGCGGCTGCGCAGCGTCGTGCCGGTCGCCCTGCGGGAGGGCGGGCTGAAGAGCGCGTTCGAGAAGCGGTAGCGGGCGGCGTCGATGGTGCGGTGTGGATGGTGCGCGCGGTGAGTGCGCGTTAGTGGGACGCGGGCGCGCGGGCCGTCGCGATTGTGGTCGGTCCGCGTGCCGTGCGTATCCTCAGGGCGTGCTTCTCTCAGACAAGGACATCCGGGCCGAGATCGACGCCGGGCGAGTACGGATCGATCCTTTCGATGAATCCATGGTGCAGCCGTCAAGCGTCGATGTACGGCTGGACCGGTACTTCCGGGTGTTCGAGAATCACCGGTACCCCCATATCGACCCCTCCGTCGAGCAGGTCGATCTCACGCGGCTGGTCGAGCCCGAGGGGGACGAGCCGTTCATTCTGCATCCCGGGGAGTTCGTGCTCGCCAGCACGTACGAGGTGATCTCGCTGCCCGATGATCTCGCCTCCCGGCTGGAGGGGAAGAGTTCCCTCGGGCGGCTCGGGCTCGTCACGCATTCCACCGCCGGTTTCATCGACCCCGGTTTCTCCGGGCACGTCACCCTTGAGCTGTCCAATCTCGCCACGCTGCCCATCAAGCTGTGGCCGGGGATGAAGATCGGGCAGCTGTGTCTGTTCCGGTTGTCCTCGCCCTCTGAGTTTCCTTATGGCAGTGAGCGGTACGGGTCCCGTTATCAGGGACAGCGTGGGCCCACTCCTTCCCGGTCCTTCCTCAATTTTCATCGGACGCAGGTGTGAGGGAGGGGGCGGTGGTCGTATGAGTGAGCGGCGGGAGAATCTCAGTTACTCGCTGTTCGGTGACGCCGTGCGTGAACTCGCCCAGGTGATCGCCGACGACGGATACCGGCCCGACCTCGTGCTCTCCATCGCCCGAGGCGGCGTCTTCGTCGCCGGAGGGCTCGCCTACGCGCTTGACTGCAAAAATCTTCATCTTGTCAACGTGGAGTTTTACACCGGGGTCGGTACCACGCTCGACATGCCCGTCATGCTCGCGCCTGTTCCCGACCTTGTCGACTTCTCCGACAAGAAAGTGCTCATCGCCGACGACGTCGCCGACACCGGCAAGACGCTCAAGCTCGTACGGGAATTCTGTCTCGATGCCGTGGCCGAAGTGCGGTCCGCGGTGATTTATGAGAAGTCGCATTCGCTGGTGAAATGTGACTATGTGTGGCGGCGGACCGATGAGTGGATCAATTTTCCGTGGTCCGTGCTGCCGCCCGTCCGGCGGACGGGTGAGGGCTGACCGGCTGACGGGCTGAGGGGTGGTGGCGGGCCGGGGCGGGCGTCCCGGCCCGCCCTGTCAGCCGTGGCGGCAGCGCCCCGGGGGCTAGAACGTGCCCAGCTTCACGATCGACAGCAGTGCGATCAGCTGGATGGCCGACGCGCCCAGCGCCCTCGGCCACGGCAGGTCGTGGGAGCGGCTGACCATCAGGGTCAGCAGCGCGCCGGCCGCCACCCAGGTCGCCCAGCCCAGGATCTGGACGAAGGGCGCGTCGCCGCCCGCGAACATCGCGACGAGCAGGCGTGGGGTGTCGGTGAGGGATGTGATCAGCATCGACAGGCCCACCGTCGGCTGCCACGCCCCGTCGCCGCCCAGCTGGCGCGCCAGCGTGTGGGTGACCACGCCCAGCACGAACGCGCTCAGCACCATCGCCACGGCCGTCGTCAGGACGATCGGGATGGCGTTGGAGAGCGTCGCGTTGATCGCGTCCTCGCGGGCGCCGTCGAAGCCGAAGACGGCCAGCAGCCCGTAGAGGAACGTCACGACGAGGGCCGGGCCCCACATCGCGTAGTCCCGCATCTGGAGGAACGTCTGGTTCGGCGCCAGCACGATGCCCTTCAGCAGGGCCTTCCAGTGCAGGCGGGGGCCCGGCGGGGGCGGCGGGGTCGAACCCGCGTGGTAGGTCTGGCCCTGGGTGTAGCCGGACGCCTCGTCGACCGAGAACGCCTGGGTGTGACCAGGGTTGTTCGCGGCGTACGGGTCCGGCGTGCCCTGGTGGTAGCCGCCGTCGCCGAAGTACTCCGGCTCGCCGTACGGCTGCTGCGGCGCCTGGGGGGCGTGCTGCGGGGTGTGCGGTCCCGGCGCGGGGGGATAGCCGTACGACGGTGGGCCCTGGGGGGCCTGCTGCCCGTACGGAGGGTTGTGCGGTCGCGCTTGCGGGGCCCGGTTGTCCCGGCCGCCGCGTCCGATCCTGAATCCAGCCACGTCATCGAACGTACCTGGTCCCGGAGAGTGACGTACCGGAGCCGGGTGTACGGGGCGGGGTTTGCGGCCGAGCTGTGACATCCCCTAAGGAGTCCCCGCGGCTTCCCTCAAGGGAGTTCCCTGAGATGTCCGTACGGCGTCCCCTAGGGGCCCTGATGAGTCCTGATGAGCCCTGATGAGCCCTGATGAGCCCTGATGAGCAATAGGGGCCCCTGGTGGGCCCTGGTCAGCCGTGTTCCGTCTCTCCGCCGCCCAGTCCCGCCGGCTGCGGTGCCGGAGCCTGGGCCGGTACCGCCTTCGACGTCACCGGGAAGACCGGGCCCATCGTGATCGTGAGCGGGGTCAGCTCCGTCGTCAGGGCGATGGCCAGGGACGCGACAGCGGGGAAGTGCATGGTGGTTCGTTCGCTTCTGTGGGGAGGGGGAACGGGGGGGAGGGGGCCCGGTGGTGTCATGCCGGAGTTCGGTGGGTCCGGCGGGCCCCGGCGCCCGGGTCCGCGAAGGTCTTCGCGTTCGGCGGCGGCGGGCCGGATGCCGTACCCCGCAGGGACTACATCCCGCCCGCGCCCGCGTTCTCGCTACTCCGCGATCTCCCAGCCGAACGTCGCCGGGCCCCGCAGCCCGACCTGCGCCGCGGTGAACGACTTCCCGCCGGACGCCGCCACGCCGGTGGACGTACCGCGCAGGACGGTGATGCCGCCATTCGCGTTCTCGTAGCCCGACCCGATGATCAGTTCGGCCTTGCGGTCCTTGGTGAGGTCGGTGAGCTGGACGGTGAGGCCGAAGGCGTCGCCGCGCTCGTCGGCGCCGGGGACGCCCGTGGTGTTCTGGGTGTACGACTTGGCGCCGGTCGCCTTGAGGCCGGTGCTGGAGCCGAACAGGACGGTCACCGCGCCGGTGTCCTTGACCGTGCCGTTGTCCTCGCCGGGCACGCCCACCGCGACATCGGCGAAGCCGTCGCCGTTGACGTCCCCGACGGCGACCGCCGCGCCGAAGCCGTCGTACGCCTCGCCCGCGCCGGGCACGCCCGCCGTGTCCTGGTGCACGACGGTCGGGCGCTGGGCCGGGTCGGGGCCGTTCTTCGAGCCGTACCAGACGGAGATCTGGCCGCCCTTGTGGCCGCCGGGCGCGGTCCCGTTCGGCTCGCCGGAGTCGCCGAGGACCAGGTCGCCGTAGCCGTCGCCGTTGATGTCGCCGATCGCGCCGGGGTCGCCGTCGGCGTTCGGCAGGTCGACGACGCGGTAGTCGGACTCGGGGGAGTTCCCGTCGAACGGGGCGTGGGTGAGGTAGCGGATCGCGCCGCGCTCGTCGCCGTCCTCGCCGAACGGATAGACGCGCTCGGCCTTGCGGTCGCCGTCGAGGTCGCCCGCGATCACCTCGTACGTGCTGCCCAGCTCGGCCACCGGGTTGTGCACGCGGGGCTTTCCTGAGGTGGCGAACGGGCCCTGGTAGAGGTGGGTGTTGTTCTGGCCGGTGCCGGTGACGTCGAGCTTGCCGTCGCCGTCCACGTCGGCGACCGCCACGTCCGAGCCGTAGCCGCCCCAGGCGGTCAGGCCGGAGGGCTGCGGGAGCAGGGCGCCGCCGGACAGGCCGGTCCGGCTGCCCCACAGCACGTGCAGCGAGCCGATGCCGCGCTTGGTGGAGGTGCTCTCGTACTGGGAGCCGACCACGAGGTCGCTGTAGCCGTCGCCGTTGAGGTCACCGGCGGCCAGGCTGTAGCCGAAGCGGTCGTCGGTCTCGGCGGTACCCGGCACATTGGGGGAGTTCTGGGTGAACACGGCCCGCTTGGAGGTGGTGGAGACGCCGGAGGCCGTGCCGTACATCACGACCACGGCCCCGGCCGCGTGCACCGAGCCGACGTCCGCGCCCCACGCGCCGATCGCCAGGTCCCGGTAGCCGTCGCCGTTGAAGTCGTGGGCGAGGCGGGACGGCGCGGCGGCGGCCGTGGCGGCGGGCAGCGCGGTGGTCAGCAGACCTGAGGTGAGGGCGGTGGCGAGAAGCAGGACGCGCTTGCGCAAGGGGGACTCCGTGGCGGCGGTGTGGTGGGGCTATGTGACTGAGGTGCCGTGTTACGGGCGGGTGCCGGGGGTACGGCGGTCCGGGCGGGAGGTTCCTTCCCGGGTTGGCGATACGTTTCGGCGATCATGAGACCCGCGGTGGGGGCGAAGGGTTGTACGGGTTCGGGGACTGTTTATGAGGTTCCTGTGACTCTGGTGGTTTCGGGGGTGCTGGTGGGTGCGGTGACTCCGGTGACTCCAGGGGTTTCGGCGGTTTCGGTGACTCCGGAGGTGCCGGTGATTTCACGGAATCCGTGGCCGACGCCTCACCCGGCCGGGAGTGCCGGCGTCTCACCCGCCCAGGAACTCCGGCGTCTCACCCGGCCAGGAACTCCGCCGTCGAGAACGTCACCGCCGCCTCACCCGACACCAGCGTCCCCCCGTCCTCCCCATCCTCGCCGTCCCCGCCATCCCCCTTCACCCCGGGATGTACGGCGATCGAGTCCCAGGTCTCCCCCCGGAACGTGCGGAGCACCAGGTCGGCCCGCTCGTCGCCGTCGAAGTCGCCCACCGCCAGGACGCGCGAGGTCCCCTGGGCACCCGTACCGGCGGCCGGGGTGAGCGTCGTGGCCGGTTCCGGACGCAGGCCCTGGGCGCCGCCCCGGAAGAGGCGCAGTTCGGGGCCGTCCGTGATCACCAGGTCGCTCAGGCCGTCCCCGTCGAAGTCGGCGGTGTCCAGGAGCGGGCCCGGGTGGTCGAGGACCGCGCGGGACGGGTCCGGGAAGTCGTAGCGCAGGGCGGTCCCGGACCGCGTGCCGACCGCCGCGTCCAGGGCGGCGCCACGCCCGAACCGGCCCACGGCGACATCGGTGCCGGGCGGCAGCGCGATCTCGGTGCCGGTGGGGCCGTCCGGTCCGCCGAGCACCAGGAAGGCGTCGCCCGCGCCCGTGGACGTACGGACGACCAGGTCGTCGTATCCGTCCCGGTCGACGTCGACCGACGGACCGGTGGGGACGTTGCCGGGGGCCGGGATCGGGGCGCCCGCCCCGCGCGGGGCGCCCTTGCGGGTGAACGGGCCGCGCAGATAGCTCAGTTGCTGCTCGGAGGCGTGCAGGACGAGGTCCTGGGCGCCGTCCCCGTCGAAGTCGCCGCACACCGGCTGGTCCGGCCAGTCGTTGCCCGCGCGGGCCGCGTCCGGCACGGCGAGGGTGACGGCCTTGCCGGTCAGGCCCTCGGGCGAGCCGAAGAGGACCTGGACCGGGACCGGGGGGCGGCCCTGGCCGTCGTAGGGCGGGTCGGTGGACAGGACCAGGTCCGTGAAGCCGTCGCCGTCGAGGTCGCAGCCGGTCTCCGCGTCGAACACGGCGGGCGCCTGTCCTTTGGTGCGGGCCGCCTGCTCGGCGGGGCTCAGCAGCTGCCACGCCCCGGGCGCGAGGCCGTCCGGACCGCCGTACACGATCCCGACCCCGGCGTCGTCCGCGTGTTCCTGGTCCTTGACGAGGTCGTTGAGGACGAGGTCCCTGCGGCCGTCGCCGTTGAAGTCGTCGAGGGTGTCGCTGCCGTCGCCGCGCGGGACCGGCATCCGGGGCGCGGGCTCCGCGGCCTTGTCCACCGGGGTCTGCCCGGCGGGCGCGGCACCGGAGCCGGGGCCGCAGGCGGCGAGCCCCGTCATCAGAGCGGCGGCCACCGTCACCACCACCGCGCCTCTTGACACGCGCACCATTCACCTCGCCGGCCTCTTGTGCAACGACTCCGTCATGATGCGGGCGCTCAAGACGTGGCGACAACCCTGGGTCGACGGCGACTTCGATCGCCCGGAGATCGCTCACCCAGGTGTGAACTCGTACTGCAACTCGTAGAGATGGCCCGCCTTCACCATGGATGTCACTTCGACGGGGCGTTCGCCGTCGGAGTGGACGACACGCAGGGTGCACAGAACGGGCAGGCTGCTCGGGAGCCGCAGCGCCCGGAACTGCTCCTGCGTGGGGACACGCGCCGACACCCGGTCGGTGCTCCGGCGGGGCGGGTACCCGAGTTCCGTCAGCAGAAGGGGAGTTCCGCCCTTGATCCGGCGTCGGTTCATCAGGTCCGTGCCCTCGGCGATGTCCAACGGGTAGTACGACTTCACGAGTTCGGCGGGTTCGCCGTCGATCAGGAGGATCTGGCTGCGGCAGAGGACCTGCTCGCCCTCCGGGATGCCGAGGGCGGCACGGACGTCCGCCGGCGGAGTGACATGCGTGACGTCAAGGAGGGTGAAGCGGGCGTCCGAGCCGTGCCGCGCCGCCTCCGCGAGCCAGGGGTAGGAGTCGGTGGCGGCGCCTGTCGCCAGGGACGCGGCAGGGCGTAGGGTCCGCTGCCGGTGGGGACGGACCGTGACCGCCGATCCCGCGCGGCCGATCACCAGCCCTTCGTCCTTGAGGAGCTGGAGTGCTTTCTGGACTGTGGCGTTCGAGGCGTCGAAACGCTCCTTGAGCCCCGCCGTTGAGGGCAGATTGGCGCCCGGCGGCAGCTCACCGCTCATGATGTCGTCGCGCAGGTCGGCCGCGATGCGTTCGTGCAGTGAACGCCGGTCGTGGGCGTGGGGTTCGGCCTTGGGCACGGTCATCCGATCGTGATCTCGTAGCTCAACCGCTGTCGCCGGGCGGGCATCACCATGCGGTCGACCTGGAGGGGGCGCTCGTCGCGGTCCAGCGTGAGCCGGGTGAGGCGCAGGACGGGGTCCCCGGGCGGAGTCGCCAGAGCCTGCCGTTCCTCCTCGCTCGGCAGGTCGGCCGACACGTCCTCACGGACCAGAGCGCCGACATGGCCCAACCGGGCCAGCAGGGTCACCGCTCCGCCGCGGATCTTGGCGGTCCCGGCGAGCGCGGTCCCTCGGGCGATGCCTGTGGGGTAGTAGGAGTCGGTCAGTTCGTGCGGTTCCTCGTCCAGGAGGATCAGTCGGCGGCGTACGACGACCGGCTCGCCGTCCGGCACGCCGAGCAGCCGCGCGACCTCGTCCGGCGCGGGCACCTCCCCGGCATGAAGGATGCGTTGGGAGCCGCGTCGACGCCGAGCTGCCGCGTCCGCGCTCCAGGCGTCGCCCTGTCCCTGCCCTCGCGGTGTCAGATACGGCGTCGAGGTACTGACCCACCTGTCTGAGCTCACGCGTCCTCCTGCGACTGACGGTGTTTCTGCTGCCGGACAACGGTAAGCGACCCAGGCCCGCGCCGAACGATGTGAATCCTTCCGCTTTTCGCGAATACTAGTATGGTTGAGAGTGTTGAGTCTCCCGCTGTAGAGCAGATCGGAGCCGATCGCACATGACCCATGCCGAAGCTGGGGAACGGAGGGACGGGACGCCGGGGCGAGCGCTGCGCCTGCTGCCCTGGGTGAGCCCCGAGGGCAAGCCGAGCTATCTCATCGGTGGCGTTCCTGGCGGGCGAGTCTCCCGTCTTGCCGATGCCGCCGAGGAGATCCAGCTCGCCATAGGCGCATTGCTCGTCGGTCACGCCGAGGAACTGCTGCCGGACGCTCCCGCGAGCGATGTCCGGTTCCTCGCCGAACGGCTGACCGAGGCACTTCGTGATGCCCTCCGCATCGCCGAGAGCCGGGGGTGCCGGACGGCTCCGTGAGCGTCCGCGCTCATGGCGGTGCCCCCGTCCCGGGCCATGCAGGCCATCAGGACGGGGGCACCGTGACGTACGGGCGGACCGGGCTACTTCACCGGCTCCGGCTCCGGAGCCGGCTCGCTGTCCGTGGCTCCGTCCGCCCCGTCCGCCGGTGTCCGGACCGACTCCAGCAGCAGCTGGGCCACATCCACCACCTGCACCGACTCCTTGGCCTGGCCGTCGTTCTTCTTGCCGTTGACCGAATCGGTCAGCATGACCAGGCAGAACGGGCAGGCCGTGGAGATGATGTCGGGGTTGAGGGAGAGGGCCTCGTCGACGCGCTCGTTGTTGATGCGCTTGCCGATCCGCTCCTCCATCCACATGCGCGCCCCACCGGCGCCGCAGCAGAAGCCGCGCTCCTTGTGCCGGTGCATCTCCTCGTTGCGCAGACCGGGGACCTTGCCGATGATCTCGCGCGGCGGCGTGTAGATCTTGTTGTGGCGGCCCAGGTAGCAGGGGTCGTGGTAGGTGATGAGGCCCTCGACGGGGGTGACCGGGATCAGCTTGCCCTCGTCCACCAGGTGCTGGAGCAGCACGGTGTGGTGGATGACCTCGTAGTCGCCGCCGAGTTGCGGGTACTCGTTGCCGAGGGTGTTGAGGCAGTGCGGGCAGGTGGCGACGATCTTCTTCGACGCCTTCGGCTTGCGGGACTCCTCGGTGACCTTGCCGTCGTCGTCCAGTTCCTCGCCGAACGCCGTGTTCAGGGCCATGACGTTCTCCATGCCCAGCTCCTGGAACAGCGGCTCGTTGCCGAGGCGCCGCGCGGAGTCGCCGGTGCACTTCTCGTCGCCGCCCATGATGGCGAACTTAACGCCCGCCATGTGGAGCAGCTCCGCGAACGCCTTGGTGGTCTTCTTGGCGCGGTCCTCCAGGGCCCCGGCGCAGCCGACCCAGTACAGGTACTCGACGTCGGAGAGGTCCTCGATGTCCCTGCCGACCACCGGGATCTCGAAGTCGACCTCCTTGGTCCACTCCAGGCGCTGCTTCTTGGCGAGGCCCCAGGGGTTGCCCTTCTTCTCCAGGTTCTTGAGCATCGTGCCCGCCTCGGAGGGGAAGGCCGACTCGATCATCACCTGGTAGCGGCGCATGTCGACGATGTGGTCGATGTGTTCGATGTCCACCGGGCACTGCTCGACGCAGGCGCCGCAGGTGGTGCAGGACCACAGGACGTCGGGGTCGATGACCCCGTTCTCCTCGACCGTGCCGATCAGCGGGCGCTCGGCCTCCGCGAGGGCCGCGGCCGGGACGGCGGCCAGTTGCTCCGCGCTCGCCTTCTCCTCGCCCTCCATGGACCTGCCGCCGCCCGCGAGCAGATAGGGCGCCTTGGCGTGCGCGTGGTCGCGCAGGGACATGATGAGCAGCTTGGGGGAGAGCGGCTTGCCGGTGTTCCAGGCGGGGCACTGGGACTGGCAGCGCCCGCACTCGGTGCAGGTGGAGAAGTCCAGCAGGCCCTTCCAGGAGAACTGCTCGACCTGGGAGACGCCGAACACGTCGTCGTCGCCGGGGTCGGTGAAGTCGATGGGCTTGCCGCCGGAGGTCATCGGGAGCAGCGCGCCCAGCGAGGTGTCGCCGTCGGCGTTGCGCTTGAACCAGATGTTGGGGAAGCCGAGGAAGCGGTGCCAGGCGACGCCCATGTCGGTGTTGAGCGCGACCACGATCATCCAGGTGAAGGACGCGGTGATCTTCAGCCCGGCGAAGAAGTAGGTGAGGTTCTGGAGGGTCGCGAGGTCCAGGCCGGACAGCGCGGACACCACCGGGTAGGAGACGAAGAAGGACGCCTCGTAGCTGTCGACATGGTGCATCGCGCCTTCCAGCGCGTGCAGCATGAAGATGCAGACACCGACGATCAGGATGACCGTCTCGACGAAGTACGCCTGGCCGGTGTTGGACCCCGCGAACCGCGACTTGCGCCCGGCCCCACCGGGCCGCGACAGCTGCCGGATCACGATCAGCGCCAGAATCCCGAGCACGGTCATGGTGCCGATGAACTCGACGAAGACGTTGTACGGCGCCCAGTCGCCGATGACCGGCAGCAGCCAGTCGGCCTGGAAGAGCTGGCCGACGGCGTTGACGATGGTCAGCAGCAGTGTGTAGAAGCCGATCGCCACGAACCAGTGGGCGACGCCGACGATCCCCCAGCGGTTCATCCGGGTGTGGCCGAGGAATTCCTTGGCGAGGGTGATCGTGCGCAGCACCGGGTCGTTGGTGCGGGCCCCGGCCGGGAGCGGCTGGCCGAGCATCATGAACCGGACGATCTGGAGGACGGCCCGGCCGAACAGGGCGACGCCGACCACGATGAGGACCATCGACACGATGATCGCGGCGAGTTGCATCTCAGGGCTCCTCGGGCCTGCGGGGGAGGGGAACGCGCCGGACGTCGGCGGACCCCGTCATTACTAAGCGGTAACTTACCCAGTTCTTCGAGATTACCCCGCATCCCGTCTCGCACTGTAGTCAGCCGCTCGGTGATCTGTGTCGCTGAGGGGAGCCTGTGTATCTCACGTCCGGCGTGTCGGGCGCGGTGGGGGCCGGTGGCCGGTGGGGTCCCGTGCCTCCTCGGAGCGCCCGGCGCGCCGAGTGAACCTCAGTATTCATCACAAATCGTGACATTCGGCTTAGCTTGAGCAGGTGCTCTACGGGATCGCCGCGGCCGTCGCCGCCCTGCTGCTCGCCGCCCTGCTCTCGGCGCTGCTCGGCACGCTCGCACGGCGGCGCGGATTGCTGGATCGTCGCGGACTGCTGGACCGGGGTGGATTGCCGGACCGGCGCGGACTGCCGGACCGGGGTGGACTGCCGGACCGGGGTGGACTGCCGGACCGGGGTGGACTGCTGGATCGGCGCGGGTTGCAGGACCGGCATGGATTGCCGGACGGGATCAGGCCGCTGGACCGGCGCGGACTTTCGGACGGGATCAGGCTGCTGGACCGGAGGGGACTGCTGGACCGGAGGGGACTGCCGGACCGGCGCGGACTGCCGGACCAGAGCAGACCGCTGGACCGGCGCGGACCGCTGGACCGGCGCGGACGCGCCCGCCCCGTACCGCTGCTCGGCGGCGCGGCGGTCGTCGGGGCCACGCTGCTGGTCGCCGGGGCGGGCGAGTGGGCCGGGGTCGCCCGGCTGGGCGACGGGGTCGGCGCGCTGCTGGCGGCCGGTACCGCCGTCGCCGGGCTCGGTCTGGCGGCCGACCTGTGGCGGCTGCGCACCCGCTTCCTGCTCGCCGGTACGGCCGTGGCCGCGCTGTGCGTGACCCTGCCGTACGGCGGTGGCGGGGTCGTGGGCGCGGTGCTGGCCGCCTGCTGGGCCGCCGGGGTGGCGCTGGCCTTCCGGTCCCTCGACCACGCCGACGCGCTCGCCGGGACGGTCGGCGTGGTGACCGCCTTCGGGATCGCGGTGTGCGCGGCGGTCGAGGTGCGGGACGGGCTCGCGGTGCTGCTGAGCGTGCTGGCGGCGGCGCTGACCGGGTTCCTGATGCACAACTGGCCCCCCGCGCGGATCGCCCTCGGTGCGACCGGCTCCCTGTTCGTGGGGTTCGTGCTGGCGGGCGGGGCGCTGTTGACCCGCGCAGGCGGGGATGTGCCGGTGTCCTTCGGCGTGTTGTTCGCCATGACGGCCGTCGGGGCAGCGGATGTGGCGCTGGTGCTGCTGGTGCGGCGGCTGTCCGGGCGTCCGCTCGCGCGGAGCGGGCCGGACCATCTGGCGCACCGGTTGCGGCGGGCGGGACTGACCGCGCGGGGCGTGGCCGTGGTGCTGGGCGCGGGCGCCTTCACGGCGGTGCTGGTCGGGGTGCTGGTGCACACCGGGTGGGCGGACGCGACGGCGGTGCTGTGGGTGGCGGGCGGGGCGGTTGTGGGGGTGGCGGTGCTGGTGCGGGTGGGTGCGGCCTCGGGGGTGCGGGTCGGCGCGGCCTCGGGGGTGCGGGGAGGGGCGGCCTCTGGGGCGCGCGTGGGTGCGGCTCCAGGGTCGCCGGTGGGTGCGACCTCCAGGTTGACGGCGGGGGCGTCCCCAGGGTCGCCGGTGGGTGCGACCTCCGGATTGCGGGTGGGCGCGTCCCCAGGGGCGCCGGTAAGTGCGGCCCCTGGATTGCAGGCGCGCGCAACCCCCGCCGGACGGGCTGCGTCTTCCCAGGCCAGAGGGCAGTTGCGTGTAAGGAACGGATAAAGGTTGAGCGGGGTCGACTCAGCTCTGTTGACCCAGTCGAGTCGGTGATGCACACTTGAGTCCGTTCCACTCAAGTCAGCTGGAGGAATCAGTCATGGCACGTGCGGTCGGCATCGACCTGGGCACGACCAACTCGGTCGTCAGCGTTCTGGAGGGCGGCGAGCCCACCGTCATCACCAACGCCGAGGGCGCCAGGACCACGCCGTCCGTCGTCGCCTTCGCCAAGAACGGCGAGGTGCTCGTCGGCGAGGTGGCCAAGCGCCAGGCGGTCACCAACGTCGACAGGACCATCCGGTCGGTCAAGCGCCACATGGGCACCGACTGGAAGATCAACCTGGACGGCAAGGACTTCAACCCCCAGCAGATCAGCGCCTTCGTGCTGCAGAAGCTGAAGCGGGACGCCGAGGCGTACCTGGGCGAGAAGGTCGCGGACGCGGTCATCACCGTCCCCGCCTACTTCAACGACGCCGAGCGCCAGGCCACCAAGGAGGCCGGCGAGATCGCCGGTCTGAACGTGCTCCGGATCGTCAACGAGCCGACGGCCGCCGCCCTGGCGTACGGCCTCGACAAGGACGACCAGACCATCCTGGTCTTCGACCTCGGCGGCGGCACCTTCGACGTGTCCCTGCTGGAGATCGGTGACGGCGTCGTCGAGGTGAAGGCCACCAACGGCGACAACCACCTCGGTGGCGACGACTGGGACCAGCGGGTCGTGGACTACCTGGTCAAGCAGTTCGCGTCCGGTCACGGCGTGGACCTCGGCAAGGACAAGATGGCGCTCCAGCGGCTGCGCGAAGCCGCCGAGAAGGCCAAGATCGAGCTGTCCAGCTCCACCGAGACCTCGATCAACCTGCCCTACATCACCGCCTCCGCCGAGGGCCCCCTGCACCTCGACGAGAAGCTCACCCGCGCCCAGTTCCAGCAGCTGACCGCGGACCTCCTGGAGCGCTGCAAGACCCCGTTCCACAACGTCATCAAGGACGCCGGCATCCAGCTGTCCGAGATCGACCACGTGGTCCTGGTCGGCGGCTCCACCCGGATGCCCGCCGTCGCCGAACTGGTCAAGGAACTGACCGGTGGCCGCGAGGCCAACAAGGGCGTCAACCCGGACGAGGTCGTCGCCATCGGCGCCGCCCTCCAGGCCGGTGTCCTCAAGGGCGAGGTCAAGGACGTCCTGCTGCTCGACGTCACCCCGCTGTCCCTCGGCATCGAGACCAAGGGCGGCATCATGACCAAGCTGATCGAGCGCAACACCACGATCCCGACCAAGCGCTCCGAGATCTTCACCACGGCCGAGGACAACCAGCCGTCCGTGCAGATCCAGGTCTACCAGGGCGAGCGCGAGATCGCGGCGTACAACAAGAAGCTCGGGATGTTCGAGCTGACCGGTCTGCCGCCCGCCCCGCGCGGTGTCCCGCAGATCGAGGTCGCCTTCGACATCGACGCCAACGGCATCATGCACGTGACCGCCAAGGACCTGGGCACGGGCAAGGAGCAGAAGATGACCGTCACCGGCGGCTCCTCGCTGCCGAAGGACGAGGTCGACCGGATGCGCCAGGAGGCCGAGCAGTACGCGGAGGAGGACCACCGCCGCCGCGAGGCCGCCGAGACCCGCAACCAGGGCGAGCAGCTCGTCTACCAGACGGAGAAGTTCCTCAAGGACAACGAGGACAAGGTCCCCGGCGAGATCAAGACCGAGGTCGAGGAGTCCGTCGCCGAGCTGAAGGAGAAGCTCAAGGGCGAGGACAGCGCCGAGATCCGCACGGCCACCGAGAAGGTCGCCGCCGTCTCCCAGAAGCTGGGCCAGGCCATGTACGCCGACGCCCAGTCCGCGCAGGCCGCGGGCGGCGCCCCCACGGGTGACGCCCCGAAGGCCGACGACGACGTGGTCGACGCCGAGATCGTCGACGACGAGCGCAAGGACGGTGCGGCGTGACGGAGGAGACCCCGGGCTTCGAGGAGAAGCCCGACGTCCCTTCCGGCGCGACCCCCGACGACGCCGAGCCGAAGACCGCCCCCGAGGAGGGGGCGGCCACGGCCGGGGACGGGACCGAGACAGCGGGTCGCCTGGCCCAGCTGGACCAGGTACGCACCGCGCTCGGTGAGCGCACCGCGGACCTCCAGCGGCTCCAGGCCGAGTACCAGAACTACCGCCGCCGGGTGGAGCGGGACCGCATCGCGGTCAAGGAGATCGCCATCGCGAACCTCCTGACCGAGCTGCTCCCCGTCCTCGACGACATCGGGCGGGCCAGGGAACACGGCGAACTCGTCGGCGGCTTCAAGTCGGTGGCGGAGTCGCTGGAGACCGTGGCGGCCAAGATGGGCCTCCAGCAGTTCGGCAAGGAGGGCGAGCCCTTCGACCCGACGATCCATGAGGCCCTGATGCACTCCTACGCGCCGGACGTCACCGAGACGACCTGCGTCGCGATCCTCCAGCCTGGGTATCGCATCGGCGAGCGCACCATCCGCCCCGCGCGGGTGGCGGTCGCCGAACCCCAGCCGGGAGCGCAGCCGGTCAAGACGGAGGGCGACTCCGCCGACGCCGACTCCGCCGAGACCAAGGAGAGCGGTGGCCCGGACGAGGGCTGACGTCGACCGGACGACGAGAACGACAGGGACGACAAGGACGACAAGGACGCCGAGGAAGGAGGGACGTCGGGGATGAGTACGAAGGACTACATCGAGAAGGACTACTACAAGGTCCTCGGCGTCCCGAAGGACGCCACCGAGGCCGAGATCAAGAAGGCGTACCGCAAGCTGGCCCGGGAGTACCACCCCGACGCCAACAAGGGCAACGCCAAGGCCGAGGAGCGCTTCAAGGAGATCTCCGAGGCCAATGACATCCTCGGCGACCCCAAGAAGCGCAAGGAGTACGACGAGGCACGGGCGCTGTTCGGCAACGGCGGCTTCCGGCCCGGCGGCCCCGCCGGCGGCAACTTCAACTTCGACCTGGGCGACCTCTTCGGCGGTGGCCAGCCCCAGGGCGGCGGTGGAGGCGGCGGCTTCGGCGGCGGAATCGGCGATGTCTTCGGCGGGCTGTTCAACCGCGGCGGCGCCGGGCCCGGGACGCGTACCCAGCCCCGGCGCGGCCAGGACATCGAGTCCGAGGTCACCCTCAGCTTCACCGAGGCGATCGAGGGCGCGACGGTCCCGCTGCGGATGTCGTCCCAGGCACCCTGCAAAGCCTGCTCCGGCACCGGCGACGCCAACGGCACCCCCCGGGTCTGCCCGACGTGCGTCGGCACCGGACAGGTGGCGCGCGGCTCGGGCGGCGGTTTCTCGCTGACCGACCCGTGCCCCGACTGCAAGGGCCGCGGCCTGATCGCCGAGACCCCCTGCGAGGTCTGCAAGGGCAGCGGCCGGGCCAAGTCCTCGCGCACCATGCAGGTGCGCATCCCGGCCGG
Organism: Streptomyces sp. NPDC048290; assembly: GCF_040652095.1. Taxonomy (NCBI): domain Bacteria; kingdom Bacillati; phylum Actinomycetota; class Actinomycetes; order Kitasatosporales; family Streptomycetaceae; genus Streptomyces; species Streptomyces sp. NPDC048290. The sequence continues at coordinate 32,637 of NZ_JBEZLM010000038.1, read as the reverse complement.
GGTCGGCGACGGCCAGCGCATCCGGCTGCGCGGCAAGGGCACGCCGGGCGAGCGCGGCGGCCCGGCGGGCGATCTGTATGTGGTCGTCCATGTCGACGCGCACCCGGTGTTCGGCCGCAAGGAGGACAACCTCACCGTCACCGTCCCCGTGACGTTCACGGAGGCGGCGCTCGGCGGTGAGGTCCGGGTCCCGACCCTGGGCGGTCCGCCGGTCACCCTGAAGCTCCCCCCGGGCACCCCCAACGGCCGCACCATGCGGGCCCGTGGCAAGGGCGCGGTCCGTAAGGACGGCAGCCGGGGCGATCTGCTGGTGACGGTGGAAGTGAGTGTCCCGAAGGACCTTTCGGGGAAGGCTCGTGACGCCCTGGAGGCATATCGCGAGGCGACCGCGGACGAGGACCCGCGGGCGGAGCTGTTCCAGGCCGCGAAGGGAGCTTGATCGTGATGGACGGCCGTCGTCCCCGGCAGCGCGGGATCGTCCCCGAGATGACCGAGGAGACTCCGGTCTACGTCATCTCGGTGGCGGCCCAGCTCTCGGGCCTGCACCCCCAGACCCTGCGGCAGTACGACCGGATGGGCCTGGTCTCCCCCGACCGCACTCCGGGCCGGGGTCGGCGCTACTCGGTGCGGGACATCGAGCTGCTCCGCCAGGTGCAGCAGCTGTCCCAGGACGAGGGCATCAACCTGGCCGGCATCAAGCGGATCATCGAGCTGGAGAACCATGTCGCCGCGCTCCAGGCCCGGGTGGCCGAGCTGGAGTCCGCGGTCGACGGCGCGGCGGCGGCGATGCGCCAGCGCGAGGCGCAGGTGCACGCGTCGTACCGCCGCGACCTGGTGCCGTACCAGGAGGTGCAGCAGACCAGCGCGCTGGTGGTGTGGCGGCCCAAGCGGCAGCAGCCGGATTGAGCAAGGGCCGAGGCGGAGGCCCGAGGCTGAGGCGCTGATGTACCGACCGGTCGACGGCCGGGTGTTCCCGGTGAGGGCCGGGGGACGGGAGACCGTCCTCCGGCCCTTACTCGTGTCCGCCTCGCGGCTTCCCCCGCGCGCCCCGGCCGACCCGCCGTCAGCTCCCTTTCGGTGGAGGGCCGGTGGAGACGACCGGAAGGAGATCGACAGAGGAATCCGCTGTGTCTTCACCGGTTAAACGGAAGGTGATGTTGCCATCTCGTTAAGTAGTATCGCTTGACCGTTACCGCGACCGGCGCGTTGGCTTCCAGTCGTCCGCGGTGTGCCGTGCCGCCGACGGCGTCCCGTCCGCAAATGAAGTGAGCCCCCGAAATGCGTCGTATCGCCATACCCGTGGCCACATCCTCGCTGATCCTCTCGCTCGCAGGGTGCGGTGTCCTGGGCGCGACGGGCGAGAGCAGCGATGCCAGCCCCACCAAGGGCAACGACCTCACGATCGGGCTGCTGCTGCCGGAGAAGGCCAACACCCGGTACGACAAGTTCGACTACCCCATCTTCGAGCGGCGGGTGGCCGCGCTCACCGACAACCAGGGCCGGGTGGAGTACGCCAACGCCGACGCGGACGCGGCCCGTCAGGAGACCCAGCTCCAGGCCATGATTGACAACGGTGTCGACGCCATCGTGCTGGACGCGGTCGACGCCAAGGCCGTCGCGGACGGGGTGCGGAGGGCGAAGGACGCCGGAATCCCGGTGATCGCCTACGACCGGTTGGCCGAGGGCCCGATCGACGCGTACATCTCCTTCGACAACGAACTCGTCGGCGAGGTGCAGGGCCGCACCCTGCTGGAGAAGCTGGGCAGCGGCTCCGCGGCCGACAAGATCGTGATGATGAACGGCTCGCCCACCGACCCCAACGCCGGCCAGTTCAAGCAGGGCGCGCTGGACGAGCTGGAGGGACAGGTCACGGTCGCGAAGTCCTACGACACCAAGGACTGGAAGCCGGAGAACGCCGAGGCCAACATGGCCGAGGCGATCGAGGAGATCGGGGCCGGGGACATCGCCGGGGTGCTCTCCGCCAACGACGGCATGGCGGGCGGGGTCATCAAGGCCCTGGAGGCCGCCGGGGTCACCGACCTGCCCCCGATCACCGGTCAGGACGCCGAACTGGCGGCGGTGCAGCGCATCCTGAGCGGCGAGCAGTTCATGAGCGTCTACAAGTCCTACCCGCAGGAGGCCGAGGCCGCCGCGGAGATGGCGGTGGCCCGGGTGCAGGGCAAGGACATCCAGTTCGACGCGCTGACCCGGGACCGGGTCGACAGCCCCACCCACAAGGACATCCCCTCCCAACTGGTCACCGTGGTCGCACTGACGTCCGAGAACATCAAGGACACCGTGGTCGCCGACGGGATCTACAAGGTCTCGGACATCTGCACCCAGGACTACGAGGAGCCGTGCGCGGCGGCGGGCCTGAAGTGACCGATCCGGACAGGGTGTTGCCCGTTTCCTGTCCGGTCCATCCTTTTTGACCCTTCCGTTCTGCCCGTTTCTTCCCCCTGTCGGGGCTCTGCCGTCTCCCGGCGACCGCCTTGTGGCGCGTCTCGCCGCCCGTCGTGCGACTTCCCGCGCGGGATCGGGCCGAGGACGGCGGAAAGCAGCCCATAGCGGTGGTTTCTCCTGTTCGCTTCCCGAGGAGCCGTGTTGCGGAGCAGGTCCGGGCCGCGCATAGTTGCGGAGCCGAAAGGTCTCGTCGGTGCCGGCCTCCCGGGTACACCCGGGGCCCGTCGGCGGACCGAGCCGACGACACGGAGAGGCTGGAACCGGGGGTGGAATGGGCGATGGCCGGGCACGGAAGGGAGCATCCCCACGGTGCCGACCGACTGTGCGAGGCCGGCGACCGGGTGTACTCCCGTGCCGTACGACGGGGCCGGGTGCCGCGCACCGACGCCGTACCGGTGCCGTGTCTGCTGGAGCTGGCCCTGCTGCACCCCGACCCCGACGACATGGACTGGCTGGTGCCGACCGCTCCGCAGGAGGTCATGACCCGGCTGCTGCGCGGGGTCTACGACGAGGTCAGCGCGAGCCAGCGACGGGTGGGCGGCGCGGTCGCCGCCGTCGAGTGGTACGCGGGTCTCGGCGGCCCCGCGCCGACGTCACCGCAGGGTGAGGGCGCGGCGATCCGGGTACTGGACGGTCCGGCCCGTATCCAGGCGGCGCTGGACGAGGCGACGGACGCCTGCACCACCGAGGTGCTCACCGTGCAGCCGGGCGGCATCCGCCGGGAGCACGAGCTGTCCGAGGGGCTGCACCGCGCGCTGGCGCTGCGGGGGCGCGGGGTGCGGATGCGCGATCTGTACAACCATGTCGCCCGTCACGGGCAGGGACTGCTGAACTACCTCGAACTGATGGGGGAGGCGGTGGAGGCCCGCACCCTGGACGAGGTCATCGACCGGCTGATCCTCTTCGACCGCACGGTGGCCTTCATCCCGGCGAACGCGGACCGCACGATGGCGCTGGAGCTGCGCCACCCCGGGCTGGTCGAGTATCTGGTCACCGTCTTCGAACGGCTGTGGCGGCTGGCGATCCCGCTGACCGCGCCGCTGCCGGACACCGGGATCGAGGGGATCTCGCACCGGGAGCAGTCCATCGCGGCGCTGCTCGCCGAGGGGCATCAGGACGCGGTGATCGCGGAGCGGCTGGGGATCAGTGTGCGGACGTGCCGGGCGCATATCGCGCGGTTGTCGGAGACGCTGGGGGCGGCCAGTCGTACGCAGTTGGGGGTGCGGATAGCGCAGGTGGGGTTGCACAGTCCGTCGGGGACGCCTACGCCGGGGGTGGCTGCGGAGGTGACGATTCCTGGGCAGGAGTCTTCGCCGACGGCTCGCTGACGCGGTCAGTGGGGCGCGGGCGGGGGAGGTGCTGCCGGGTGCGGGTGGGTGGGGGCTGGTCGCGTGGTTCCTCCCCCAGAGGGGGTACCCCCAGCGCCCCTTAAGGGCGTGGCCCTGACGTCCCTTAAGAGCCACCCGGCGTCTCTGGAGAGCCCGCCCGGCGTGCTCTCACCGTCGCTGCCGGCTCACCGGTCGCCCTCCTTCTCCAGGATGCCCGACTGGGCGATCAGGTAGCCCAGTTGGGCGCGGCTGCCGCTGCCGAGGGCTGTGGCCAGTTTGGCGATATGGGCGCGGCAGGTGCGGACGTTCATGCCCAGGCGGCGGGCGATGGCCTCGTCCACATGGCCCTCCACCAGCAGCTTGGCGATGGTGTGCTGGATGTCGGTGATGCCGTCGGGGGCGGTCTCGTAGGGGGTGCCGGTACTCAGGGGGACCGCGCGGCTCCACATGAACTCGAAGACCTTGATGAGGTAGCGCACCAGACCGGGGTGGCGCAGTTCCAGGGCCACCTGGCGGTCGTCCCGGGTGGGGATGAAGGCGACCGTCTCGTCGCAGATGATCAGCCGCTCCACGAGTTCGTCGATGGTGCGGTACTCGACCTTGTTGTCGGTGAACTGGGCGGTGTACGCCAGGGTCTCGGGGCTGTGCCGGGCGGTGTGCTGGTAGAGCGTACGGATTCGGACACCGCGGTCGGTGAGTGCCCTGTCCCGTTCCAGTCCCTGCATCAGGGTGTGCTCAAGGCGTCTGCCGCCGGGCTGGACGGTCAGCATCTCGGTCTGGCACTGCCCGGTGGCCAGATCGAGGGCGCCGTTGATCCGTTCGAATCCCTCCAGGACGGTGAGCGACGGGGTCGACGTCGTCGTCTGGGTGGCGAGGCTCATGAACGGCTCGAAGATGTCGGTCAGTTCGACCGAGGTCCGCCGTCGCTCCGCTATCTCCCGCTCGATGGGGTTGAGCCGCTGGGCCAGCGCGATGGCCGGGGGTACCGGTCGCAGCCATTCGGGGTCGTCCGGATCGGGGTGTAGCAGGGCGAACTCCATCAGACAGGGAGCCGCTTCTGCCTCCGTGCGGGCGATACGTCCGCCACGGAGGGCGGCGGCGTAGAGACGACTGCCCTCCTCGCACAGTTCGGTCACCGGATGGGGATGCATCCTAGATGTCCCTTTGGTTACCAAATTTCCACCCCCCAGGGTCCTGAACATGCAGGAACATGATGCACCGTTTGTGTGGCCACGACGTGCCTGAATGAGCCATCGTCTTATCCGACGGGGGAAGAGGGGACCTTCAAGTGAGGACGAAGCCGACTATGCGCAAGAGAACGCTTCGCTCGGTGCTTGTCGCAGCCTTCTCCGCCGTTGTGGCCATCGGAACGCTCAGTGGTCTGGCCGGCGCGAAGGGCGACACCAGGGCTGACAGCAGTTGGGGGCTGGTGCGGGCGACTGCGGCCGGCGAAGCGGACAGTAGTTGGGGTCCGAATCCGCCAGCCGATGTCACACCGGTCCGGGCAAACGACAGTAGCTGGGGCTGACCGATGACCACTCCGCCGGACGACCGGTCGTTTCGCAGGGAAATGGCCACGGCCTACCGCTCGGGCTGGCACTTCATCGATCTTGTCACCGCGCTCCCCCACAACGGTGACTCGCTGATGGTGACGGTGTTCGGCGAGCCGGTGGTGGTGACCCGGGACGAGGACGGGGACGTGCGGGCCTATCGCTGCCTGCGCCGCCCCCGGGGCGCGCCGCAGCCGGTGCGCTGTGCCATCCGCTACGGAATGATCTTCGTCAATCTGGACCAGCGGGACCATCAACTGGCGGAGCCCACGCCCGCCACATCACAGACCATCTCAGCCACCCCCCGCAGTGCCTGACGCGATTCCCCCGTCGTAACAGATCGCTCAGGTGCTTCCCCCCGCAGCGGCGTCACCGTGACCTGAACACGGTGACGCCGCTGCAGTTTTCGGGGAAATTTCCGGGTATCGGGTGATCTTCACGGTGGCTGAAAATGATCTCTCTCAGCCCCGGCCTGTTGCTCGTGTCACTGTGATCTCGATCACCACACGCGTGGGATTGACCGATGGCGTGCGGTAGCGCTCGGCGTATCGCCGCTCCGCCTCCGCCACCTGCTCCGGCTCGTCGCGGACCACCGCCCGCCCCTCCAGCGTCGCCCAGCGTCGCCCGTCCACCTGGCACACCGCCACCCGGGCCCCCTCCGCCCCGGCCGCCGCCACATACCGCGCCTTCGCCGTCGCCCGGTCCGTGATCACCCGGGCCAGCCGGGTGCCGGGGTCGTAGGTGACCCCGACCGGCACGACATGCGGGGTGCCGTCCGGGCGGATCGTTGTCATGGTGCACACATGCCGCTCACGCCAGAAGCTGAGGTACGACGCGTCCGGCGCGCCCGGGTCCTGTGGATACGAAGCCATGGCCGGAAGGTAGTCCCCAGGGCCTCCCGAGCACTGCCTTGAGTGGAATAGACTCAACTTTATACACGTTGGATGAGTCAGTACGAGGAGATGGGCCGACGGGCCATCCGGCGCGGGTGCCGAGGGCGATGACGGCGGGGAACGCCGAGGAGGAGACAGCGAACGTGGACGCCGAGCTGACCAACCGGAGCCGGGACGCGATCAACGCGGCCGGCCAGCGGGCCGTGACCGAGGGAAACGCCGATCTGACGCCCGCGCATCTGCTGCTGGCGCTGCTGCAAGGTCAGGACAACGAGAACATCACCGACCTGCTCGCCGCCGTCGACGCCGATCAGGCCGCCGTACGCGCCGGGGCCGAGAAGGTCATCGGGCAGCTGCCCAGCGTGACCGGGTCCACGGTCGCGCCCCCGCAGCCCAACCGGGAACTGCTCGCGGTGATCGCCGACGCCCAGTCCCGCGCCCGTGACCTCGGCGACGAGTACCTCTCCACCGAGCATCTGCTGATCGGTATCGCCGCCAAGGGCGGCCAGGCCGGTGAGGTGCTCACCCAGGCCGGGGCCACCGCCAGGAAGCTCCAGGACGCCTTCCGTACGGCCCGCGGCGCCCGCCGGGTCACCACCGCCGACCCCGAGGGCTCCTACAAGGCCCTGGAGAAGTTCGGCACCGACTTCACCGCCGCCGCCCGCGACGGCAAGCTCGACCCGGTGATCGGCCGCGACCAGGAGATCCGCCGGGTCGTCCAGGTGCTGTCCCGGCGCACCAAGAACAACCCCGTCCTCATCGGTGAGCCCGGCGTCGGCAAGACCGCCGTGGTCGAGGGGCTCGCCCAGCGGATCGTCAAGGGGGACGTCCCCGAGTCGCTGAAGGACAAGCGGCTGGTCGCGCTGGACCTCGGCGCGATGGTCGCGGGTGCGAAGTACCGGGGCGAGTTCGAGGAGCGGCTGAAGACCGTCCTCGCCGAGATCAAGGACTCGGACGGCCAGATCATCACCTTCATCGACGAACTGCACACGGTCGTCGGCGCGGGCGCGGGCGGCGACTCGGCCATGGACGCCGGGAACATGCTCAAGCCGATGCTGGCCCGCGGCGAGCTGCGGATGGTCGGCGCCACCACGCTGGACGAGTACCGCGAGCGGATCGAGAAGGACCCCGCCCTGGAGCGCCGCTTCCAGCAGGTGCTGGTCGCCGAGCCGTCCGTCGAGGACTCCATCGCGATCCTGCGCGGACTCAAGGGCCGCTACGAGGCCCACCACAAGGTGCAGATCGCGGACAGCGCGCTGGTCGCCGCCGCGACCCTGTCCGACCGGTACATCACCTCCCGCTTCCTGCCCGACAAGGCCATCGACCTGGTGGACGAGGCCGCCTCCCGGCTCCGGATGGAGATCGACTCCTCCCCGGTGGAGATCGACGAGCTCCAGCGGGCGGTGGACCGGCTGCGCATGGAGGAACTGGCCCTCGCCAAGGAGACCGACCAGGCGTCCAAGGAGCGGCTGGACAAGCTGCGCCGCGACCTCGCCGACAAGGAGGAGGAGCTGCGCGGGCTGACCGCCCGCTGGGAGAAGGAGAAGCAGTCCCTCAACCGGGTCGGCGAGCTGAAGGAGAAGCTGGACGACCTGCGCGGCCAGGCCGAGCGCGCCCAGCGCGACGGCGACTTCGACACCGCCAGCAAGCTGCTGTACGGGGAGATCCCGGGCGTCGAGCGCGACCTGGAGGCCGCCTCCGAGGCCGAGGAGGAGGCCGCCAAGGACACCATGGTCAAGGAGGAGGTCGGCGCCGACGACATCGCCGACGTGGTCGCCTCCTGGACCGGCATCCCCGCCGGGCGCCTCCTGGAGGGCGAGACGCAGAAGCTGCTGCGGATGGAGGAGGAGCTGGGCAGGCGGCTGATCGGACAGTCCGAGGCCGTCCGCGCGGTCTCCGACGCCGTACGGCGCTCCCGCGCGGGGATCGCCGACCCGGACCGGCCCACCGGCTCGTTCCTCTTCCTCGGCCCGACCGGCGTGGGCAAGACGGAGCTGGCCAAGGCGCTCGCCGACTTCCTCTTCGACGACGAGCGGGCCATGGTCCGTATCGACATGTCCGAGTACAGCGAGAAGCACAGCGTGGCCCGGCTGGTCGGCGCCCCGCCCGGATACATCGGCTACGAGGAGGGCGGCCAGCTCACCGAGGCGGTGCGCAGGCGGCCGTACAGCGTGGTGCTGCTGGACGAGGTGGAGAAGGCGCATCCGGAGGTCTTCGACATCCTGCTCCAGGTGCTGGACGACGGCCGGCTCACCGACGGTCAGGGCCGTACCGTCGACTTCCGCAACACCATCCTGATCCTCACCTCCAACCTGGGCAGTCAGTATCTGGTGGAGCCGCTGACCAGCGCCGAGGAGAAGAAGCAGCAGGTCCTGGAGGTGGTCCGGGCGTCCTTCAAGCCGGAGTTCCTGAACCGGCTGGACGACCTGGTGGTGTTCTCCGCCCTCGACAAGGCGGAGCTGGAGCGGATCGCCCGGCTCCAGATCGACCGGCTCGCCCGGCGGCTCGCCGAGCGCCGGCTCCTCCTCGACGTCACCCCCGAGGCCCTGGCCTGGCTCGCCGACGAGGGCAACGACCCGGCGTACGGCGCGCGCCCGCTGCGCCGCCTGGTGCAGACCGCCATCGGCGACCGGCTCGCCAGGGAGATCCTCTCCGGCGAGGTCAAGGACGGTGACACGGTCCGGGTGGACGCCTTCGGCGAGGGCCTGATCGTCGGCCCGGCGACGGCCCCGGAGAAGACCCTGTAGCCGACGGCCAGCACGTCCTGGGGCGGTCCCTTCCCGCCCTCCGCAGCCTCTCCCGGCCTTATCCCGTCAGCCGACGGCGGACAGAGCCGGGCGGGGCTTGCCACCCCCCTCCCCGGATGGGGGAGGATGGCGGAATCCGTACGAAGGGAAATTCACGGTGACCATCGACCCGTCCTCGATTCCGAACTTCGGGGGCCAGCCCCAGCAGCAGCCCCAAGGACCGGCGGGCCCCGTCGTCCCGGATCAGGACCTCGTGAAGCAGCTCCTCGACCAGATGGAGCTGAAGTACGTCATCGACGAGGAGGGAGACCTCGCCGCGCCGTGGGAGCAGTTCCGTACGTACTTCATGTTCCGCGGCGAGGGTGACCAGCAGGTCTTCTCGGTGCGCACGTTCTACGACCGGCCGCACCAGATCGAGGAGAAGCCCCAGCTCCTGGAGTCGATCGACGACTGGAACCGGCGCACGCTCTGGCCCAAGGTCTACACCCACACCCATGACGACGGCACGGTCCGCCTGATCGGCGAGGCCCAGATGCTGATCGGCCCCGGGGTGAACCTGGAGTTCTTCGTGTCGTCCACGGTCAGCTGGGTCCGCGCGGCGATCGAGTTCGACCGCTGGCTGATCGAACAGCTCGGCCTGGAGCAGGAGGTCAACGACGCGGAGAAGCCCGAGGAGGACGGCGAGTAGTCACCCGCCGCCGCGTCCGCCCCGGACTACGACCGGCTCTCGTCCGGCTCGCGTCCGGCTCTGGCCGGCTTTCGTCCACCCTCCGTGCGTGCGCCGTCCACAGCCTGTGGACGGTGGCACGGCGGGACGGGACCCGTATGGACCCGTGGGGGTGTACCCCGACGGGTCGGCCCCCCGGCGCTAGGCCGCCAGCGCCTTCAGCCGCCCTACGGCCTCCTCCAGGACCCCCGTCCGCTTGCAGAACGCGAACCGGACGAAGGGCGCCCCCTCCTCCCGGTGGTCGTAGAAGACCGCGTTCGGGACGGCGACCACCCCCGCGCGCTCCGGCAGCGCCCGGCAGAACGCGAAACCGTCGCTCTCGCCCAGCGGACGGATGTCGGTGGTGACGAAGTAGGTCCCGGCCGGCCGGAAGACCGCGAACCCCGCGTCCGCGAGGCCCGCCGCCAGCAGATCCCGCTTGGCCAGCAGATCCGCGCGGAACCCGGCGAAGTAGGAGTCCGGCAGCGCCAGCGCCTGCGCCACCGCGTACTGGAACGGCCCCGAGGCCACGTAGGTCAGGAACTGCTTGGCCGAGCGCACCGCGGTGACCAGCTCGGGCGGGCCCGTCACCCAGCCGACCTTCCAGCCGGTGAACGAGAACGTCTTGCCCGCCGAGCCGATGCTGACCGTCCGCTCGCGCATACCGGGGAAGGTCGCCAGCGGCACATGTGCGGCGCCGTCGAACACCAGGTGCTCGTACACCTCGTCCGTGACCACCAGCAGGTCCCGCTCCACCGCCAGCTCCGCGATCGCGGCCAGCTCCGCGCGGGTCAGGACCGTGCCGGTCGGATTGTGCGGGGTGTTGATCAGCAGCAGTCGGGTGCGGTCGGTGACCGCGTCGCGCAGCTCGTCCAGATCGAGCCGGAACGCGCCCTCGCGCGGGCGCAGCGTCACCGGCACACGCCGGGCGCCCGCCATGGCGACACACGCCGCGTACGAGTCGTAGTACGGCTCCAGGGCGATCACCTCGTCGTCCGGCTCCAGCAGTGCCAGCAGCGAGGCGGCGATGGCCTCGGTGGCGCCCGCCGTCACCAGCACCTCGCTGTCCGGGTCCCAGGACAGGCCGTAGTACCGCTCCTGGTGGGCGGTGATCGCGGTGCGCAGCTCGGGGACGCCCGGCCCCGGCGGGTACTGGTTGCCCCGCCCGTCGCGCAGCGCCCGCACCGCCGCCTCCCGGATCTCCTCGGGACCGTCGGTGTCGGGGAACCCCTGCCCCAGGTTGATCGCCCCGGTCCGCACGGCCAGCGCGGACATCTCGGCGAAGATCGTCGTGCCGAACTCGGCGAGACGGCGGTTCAGGACGGGGCGCGCGGCTGAGGTCATGCGGGCCATCCTGCGCCCAAGCTCTTGAGTTCCTCAACTCTGCTTTGAGGCACCGGCCGGGAGGGCATCCCCCGTTCACGCACAGCACGAGACGCCCACGGGGGGTCGTCTCGGGGGGATACGGAAGGAGGGTGACGCCATGGCTCTGGGCATCATCCCGTTCGTGGTTGTGGGAGCGTTCGTCGCCATACTCATCGTCCTGGCCCTGGCGGCCATGCGGGCCCGCAGCGTGCGCCGCCGCGCCCGTGCCCGCGCGAGGGGCCGCCGGGTGTACGGGAGCACCAGCGGGGGCGGCGGAGCCGGTGACTCCGGTGGCGGTGGCAGCTGGTGGTCCTTCGGGGACGGCGGTTCGTCCGGCGACTCCGGTGGGGGCCACTCGTGCGGGGGCGGCGGATCGTCCTCGTCCTGTGGAGGCGGCGGTGGATGCGGTGGAGGCGGCGGCTGACACGGGGCAGCCGGGCTCCTGAAGGGGGAACCGCATCCACCCGCCGAGCGCCCGCCGGGACCCCAGGTCCCGGCGGGCGCTCGTCCATGAGGCACTCCGCTCCGGCGTACGCCCGCACGGCACGGCGTACGCCGTAGTTGAACAGTTGAGCTGAGGAGCCCTCTGAGGGATGGAAACCCCACGAACTTGGGTAAAAACGCTGTGGGGGCCCGGCGGTTCATGATTCCCTCTAAATCACCAACGCGGCCCCCTCGGATGTCCTTCGGACACCTCTGCTTACGGGGCTGACCGGGCCGATCCTCCCGGTGGCGACCGGGGTGCGCCGGACCCACACCGCCTTTCTTCTGCGTGCTAGCGGAGCCGACCCATGCTCACGACCCTGAACACCTCGTACACCGACACGCGCGCGGCCGATCTCGCCTGGACCCTCGGGCGCGAGCCACTGCCCGCACTCGCCACCCTCGATCTCGAACTCGCCGGTGCCAAGCTCCAGTTGAGACTTCTCGGCGCCTCCCACCAAGTCCTGCTGGAGGAGGAGCGGGCCAACTGTTCGGAGACGGTGGCGTGCATCCCCGGCAGCAGCACACCCCTTCCGCTCGGCGTGGCCAAACGCGTGGGCGACTGGGAGTACGAGTTCGCCGCCCGCGTCGAGGCCCTCTCCCCGGGCTCCTTCGCGGGCCGCGCCCAAGAACTCCTCGCCCTGGTCTCCGACCACCCCAACGGCCTGGCCGGGGTCTTCCCGGGCAGTCCGCACGCCTTCACCGCGATGCTGGCCCAGCGCCATGAGGGCCAGGTGCACTGGCGCACCTGGCACGCCTACCCCCAGGACGGCCAACTCGTGGCGACCCGGACCAGGGTGGGGGTGCGGACGCCTGCGGCGGCGGTGCGGTGAGGTGAGGGCGTGCCGGTGAGGTCGCCGGTGGGGGTGCTGGCGGGGGTGCCGGTGGGCGCCGGTCGGGATGACGGCAGGGGGACGGCAGGGGGGACGGCAGGGGGTGCCGACTCCGCTGCCGGTAGCCCGTGGTGCCCTCTGTCGTACCTCTGCCGTATCTCTGTCGTGCCTTCTGCCGTACCTCTGCCGTGCCTTCCGTCGCGCCCTCCGCCGCGCGTCGGTGTGCCCTCCGTGTGCCCTCCGCCGGGCCCCGTCACGCCCGTTGTCGCGCCCGTTGTCGCGCCCGTCGGGCGGCGCCTTCGCGGCGGTCCCGCGTGGCGGGCGATGAAACCCCCGGCACCCCATCAACGCCCAGTTCCACACGTGTGGGTGACATGACGCACCGCACCGGTGACGTAACGTCGCAGTCGTGATCGACCCGCACGCCCCGGCCCCGCCCGGCCCCCCGCCGTCCTGGGGCACCGCCCACGGTCCGGCCGCCGTGCGACTGCCCGTGCGGCCCGGCACCGGCCGGTTCCTGGTCCTGGCCTGCGTCTTCGTCTGCGCCGCCTGCGGCCTGGTCTACGAACTGGAACTCGTCGCCCTCGCCGCGTACTTGATAGGCGACTCGGTCACCCAGGCGTCCATCGTGCTGTCCGTCATGGTCTTCGCCATGGGCATCGGCTCGCTCGCCGCGAAACGCCTGCGGCGGCTCGGCGCGGCCGGTTTCGGCGCCGTCGAGGCCGGTCTCGCCCTGGTCGGCGGATGCAGCGCGATGGCCCTCTACGCGGTCTTCGCCTGGACCGGCGACTGGGGCGGCCTGTGGGCGCACGGCCCCCGTCTCCTCCTGGTCGCCTTCTCCCTGGCCACCGGACTGCTCATCGGCGCCGAGGTGCCGCTGCTGATGGAGCTGATCCAGCGCATCCGCCGCCAGGACGCGGGCGGCGCCGTCGCCGACCTGTTTGCCGCGGACTACGTGGGCGCGCTGGTCGGCGGGCTCGCCTTCCCCTTCCTGCTGCTGCCCTTCCTCGGCCAGCTCACCGGGGCGCTGCTCACCGGCACGGTCAATGTGATCGCCGGGGGCGCGCTGGTCCTCGGCCTCTTCCACCGCGACCTCACCCGCCGGGCCCGCTGGCTGCTGCTGATCACCAACGTCACCGTGCTCGGGCTGCTCGCCTCCGCCGCCGTCCTCGTCGACGACTTCGAACGCGCCGCGCGGCACGCCGTGTACGGCGACGACGTCCGGGTGGCCGTGCAGAGCGAGGTCCAGGAGGTCGTCCTCACCGGCGGCACCGGCGGCACGCCGTTCGCGCTCTTCCTCGACGGGCGGCTGCGGGTCAGCGGCGCGGACGAGCGCCGCTACCACGAGGCGCTGGTCCACCCCGTGATGAACGGCCCCCATGGGCGCGTCCTCGTGCTCGGCGGCGGCGACGGCCTAGCCGTCCGCGAGGTGCTGCGCCACCCCGGGGTGCGCGGGGTCGACCTCGTGGAGATCGACCCCGAGGTGGTCCGCCTCGCCCGCCAGGACCCGGCGCTGGCCGCCCTCAACGGGCATGTGTACGGCGACCCCCGGGTCCATGTCACCGTCGCCGACGCCTTCGGCTGGCTGCGCTCGGCCCCGGCCGGGACGTACGACGTGGTGATCTCCGATCTGCCGGACCCGGCCATCACCGACAGCACCAAGCTGTACTCGCAGGAGTTCTACGGGCTCGCCCGGCGCACGCTCGCCCCCGGCGGCCGGATGGTGGTGCACGCCGGGCCGCTCGCCAGCCGCCCGCGCGGCTTCTGGACCGTCGACGCCACACTGCGCGCCGCCGGGCTGCGGACGTCCCCGTACGCCGTCGGGGGCGGCACCACCGGGTTCGCCGCCGGACCCGACCGGTCGACGGACGCCTCCGAGCGGCCCCACGACTGGGGGTTCGTGCTGGCCGCGCCGGGCTCCGCGCCGCCGCTGGGGCTGGCCGACGGGCCCCGGCCGGACACTCTCACGGCCCAGGCTCTGGCCGCGGGCGCGCGGGCGGCCGAGCGGACCCGGATCGACGGGCTCGCGGTGTCCACGCTGGTGCATCCGCGGTACTGATTCCCCGGCGGCCCGGGTGCGATCACGGCCGTGCTGGGTAGGCTCCACCGACATGGAGCTTGAGGTCTTCATTCCGGTTCCCGCCGAGCGGCTCAGAGCGGTGCTCGACGACCCCGCGCGGGTCGCCCGAGCGCTTCCCGGGCTCCACCAGGAGGCCGGTGCCGAGCCGGTCGCCGGGCGGCTGAAGCTGCGGATCGGCGGGACGACCATCACCTACCGGGGGACCCTGCGGGTCGCTCCGCGGGGGGACGGGTCGTACGGGGTCGCCGTGGACGGGGTCGAGGCCCGGGGCGGCGGGGTGGTGTCGCTGGACCTGGTGCTGACCCTCCGGGAGGGGACGGGGGAGGGGGACGCCGAGGAGCCGGGGACGGTGCTCGTGTTCGCCGGGGCGGGGAGTGTGGGCGGGCGGATCGTGGATCTGCCGGGGGACGCGGTGCGGGGGGCTCTGACGCGGTTGGTGGGGCGGTTCGGGGAGAGCGTGTCCCTGGACGTGGGGAGCGGGGAGTCCCCTGAGGACGGGGCTGAGGACGGTTCCTCCGGGTCCGCGACGTCCGCGACCGAGGGGGCGTCTTCGTCGTTGGAGGGGCTTGTGGACGATGACGAGACACCCACCGGGCCCTCCGGGTCCGCCGAGCCGTCCGGGTCCGCCGAGCCGTCCGGGTCCTCAGGATCCTCGGGGTCGGGTGGGGAGCCGCCTGCCGAGGCGGCTCATGCGCGGCGGACGATGATCGGGCGCAGTGCGGAGGAAGTGGACCATGCGCCGCCGCGTGGGCGGTACGCGCCGGTGCCTGCGCCGCAGACGGTGGCGCCGAGCAGTGCGCTGCGGTGGGCTGCGCCCGCGGCGGCGCTTGCGCTGGCGTCGGCGATCGTGGTGAGTCGGGCGTTGCGGAAGCGGCGGTGAGGGTTGTGTGTTGGGCGCGGGCCGGTGGGGCTCGTTCGCGCAGTTCCTCCCCCAGAGGGGGTGCCCCCAGCGCCCCTGAGAGGGGCGTTGTCGATCAGCCTCTCTTGATGGTCCAAGTAAGGTCATGCGGGTGAGTGACCATGACATCACCCTGACCGCAGGTGACGCCACGCTGACGGTGGACCCCGGTAACGGCGGACGACTGGCGAGCCTGCTGATCGACGGCACGGAACTGCTGCGGCAAGGGGAGCGGTACGGCTGCTTCCCGATGGTCCCCTGGTGCGGGCGGACCCGCGACGGACGGTTCCGGGACGGGGCGACCGTCCACCAGCTGCCCCTGAACTCCCCGCCGCACGCCATCCACGGCACCGCCCGCGACGGAGCCTGGCGCACCGCGCGGGTCTCGGCGGACGAGGCGGTGATCACGTACGACCTGGGCGCGCCCTGGCCCTACCCCGGGCGGGTGACGCAGATCGTGGCGCTCACGGCGGAGAGTCTGACGCTGACCATGGCCGTCGAGACGTACGACGACTCCTTCCCGGCGCAGATCGGGTGGCATCCCTGGTTCAACCGGCGGCTGGACGGCGGGGCGGGGGCGGTGATCGACTTCCGGCCGGGGTGGCAGGAGGAGCGGGGCGACGACCATCTGCCGACCGGGAAGCGGATCGAGCCGCTGCCGGGGCCGTGGGACGACTGCTTCGGGATGCCGGACGGGGTCGAGGTGACCCTCACCTGGCCGGACCGGCTGGAGCTGGTCGTCGGCAGCCGGGAGAAGTGGGTCGTGCTCTACGACGAGCAGGACGCCGCCGTCTGTGTGGAGCCGCAGACCGGGCCGCCGGACGGGCTGAACACCGCGCCGCGCCTGGTCACCCCGCTGGAGCCGCTGGAGGCCACGACCACCTGGCGCTGGCGGCGCCTGTGAGCGGCGTACCGGGGCGCATCTAAGCTGGTCGCATGACGGACGTACGGGGCGAGCTGCTCCAGCAGATCAAGGACAAGGCCGTGGTGCACGGCAAGGTGACGCTCTCCTCGGGCCTGGAGGCCGACTACTACGTCGATCTGCGCCGGGTCACCCTCGACGGCGAGGCCGCCCCCCTGGTCGGCTCGGTGCTGCTCGATCTGACCGACGGTCTGGAGTTCGACGCGGTCGGGGGGCTGACCATGGGCGCCGACCCGGTCGCCGCGAGTATGCTGCACGCCGCCGCCGCCCGGGGGCGCAGGCTGGACGCGTTCGTCGTCCGCAAGGCCGCCAAGGCGCATGGGCTCCAGCGCCGGGTGGAGGGGCCGGACATCGCCGGGCGCCGGGTCCTGGTGGTCGAGGACACCTCCACCACCGGCGGCTCCCCGCTGGCCGCCGTCGAGGCGGTACGGGAGGCGGGCGCCGAGGTGGTCGCCGTCGCCACCATCGTCGACCGGGCCACCGGCGCCGCCGAGAAGATCCAGGAGGGGGCCGGGGTGCCGTATCTCTTCGCGTTCTCCAAGGACGAGCTGGGTCTGGGCTGAGACGGGACTCCGTTCGGCGGGGCGCGTCTGGAAGGATGTGCGTGACGACGGCGTCACATCTCCGAGGTTCCAGGTCAGGGCCTTTCGCAGTAACACCCACCCGCACATATGAGGAGCGGACAGATGCCCATCGCAACCCCCGAGGTCTACAACGAGATGCTCGACCGGGCGAAGGCAGGCAAGTTCGCCTACCCGGCCATCAACGTGACCTCGTCCCAGACCCTGCACGCTGCGCTGCGCGGCTTCGCGGAGGCCGAGAGCGACGGCATCATCCAGATCTCGACCGGCGGTGCCGAGTTCCTGGGCGGTCAGCACAGCAAGGACATGGTGACCGGTGCGGTGGCGCTCGCCGAGTTCGCGCACATCGTCGCCGCGAAGTACGACGTCACGGTCGCGCTGCACACCGACCACTGTCCCAAGGACAAGCTCGACGCGTACGTCCGTCCGCTGATCGCGGTCTCCGAGGAGCGGGTGGCGCGCGGCGAGAACCCGCTGTTCCAGTCGCACATGTGGGACGGCTCCGCCGAGACCCTCGCCGACAACCTCGCCATCGGCCAGGAGCTGCTGGCCCGCGCCGCCGCCGCCAGGATCATCCTGGAGGTGGAGATCACCCCCACCGGCGGTGAGGAGGACGGCGTCACCCACGAGATCAACGACGAGCTGTACACCACCGTCGACGACGCCATCCGCACCGCCGAGGCCCTCGGGCTCGGGGAGAAGGGGCGCTATCTGCTGGCCGCGTCCTTCGGCAATGTCCACGGGGTCTACAAGCCGGGCAATGTCGTGCTCCGCCCGGAGCTGCTCAAGGACCTGAACGAGGGTGTCGCCGCCAAGTACGGGCGTCCGGCCGGTACCAAGGTCTTCGACTTCGTCTTCCACGGCGGCTCCGGCTCCACCGAGGACGAGATCCGCACCGCGCTGGAGAACGGCGTGGTCAAGATGAACATCGACACGGACACCCAGTACGCCTTCACGCGTCCGGTCGCGGGCCACATGTTCGCGAACTACGACGGGGTGCTGAAGGTGGACGGCGAGGTCGGGTCGAAGAAGACCTACGACCCGCGCACCTGGGGCAAGCTCGCCGAGGCGGGGATGGCGGCGCGGGTGGTCGAGGCGTGCGGGAACCTGCGGTCCGCGGGGAACAAGCTGAAGTAGCTTCCGCTTCGTTCGGGGGCCTCGCGCGGTGTCGCGAGGTCCGTGAGTTGTGGCGAGCCCGGCGCTTCGGTGCCGGGCTCGCTGTATATCTGGGTCATGCCTGACGTCCGGATCTCCTCACCGCGGGGCAAGTGGCTCCTGTTCACCACCGTTCTCGGCTCCAGCATGGCGCTGCTGGACTCGACCGTCGTCAATGTGGCCCTCCCGCGCATCGGTGAGGACCTGGACACCGATCTCGCGGCCCTCCAGTGGACCGTCAACGCCTACATGCTCACCCTCGCCGGGCTGATCCTGCTCGGCGGTTCCCTGGGCGACCGCTACGGGCGCCGCAAGGTCTTCCTGATCGGCGTGATCTGGTTCGCCGTGGCCTCGCTGATGTGCGGGCTGGCGCCGAACGCCGAGGTGCTGATCGCCGCGCGGGCCCTCCAGGGCATCGGCGGGGCGCTGCTCACACCGGGGTCGCTGGCCCTGATCCAGGCGTCCGTGCACCCCGACGACCGGGGGCGGGCGGTCGGTCTGTGGTCCGGGTTCGGCGGCATCGGGGCGGCCGTCGGACCGTTCCTCGGCGGCTGGCTGGTGGACGGGCCCGGCTGGCGCTGGGTGTTCCTGCTGAACGTGCCGCTGGCCCTGGTGTGTGTGCCGGTCGCGCTGCGGCACGTACCGGAGTCCGCGGACGGCAGGGCGCACGGGCGGTTCGACGTCCTCGGCGCCTGTCTGGGCGCGCTGTCGCTGGCGCTGGTGACATACGCGCTGATCGAGGCCCGCTCCGGCACCCCCGTGGTGGTGGTGACGGCGGTCGCGGGTGTGGCGGCGGGGGTGGCGTTCATCCAGGTGGAGCGGCGGCGGGCCGATCCGATGATGCCGCTGGACATCTTCGCGTCCCGCCAGTTCACGGCCGTCAACCTGGTCACTCTCTGTGTGTACGCGGCGTTCGGCGGGTTCTTCTTCCTCGCGGTCCTCCAGCTCCAGGTGGTGTCCGGGTACTCGGCGCTCGAAGCCGGTACGGCGCTGCTGCCGACGACCGTGCTGATGCTGCTGTTCTCCGCCCGCTCCGGGGAGCTGTCCGACAAGATCGGGCCGCGTATCCCGCTCACCGTCGGGCCGCTGCTGTGTGCGACGGGGCTGCTGCTGATGACCCGGGTCGGGCCGCACGCCTCCTATCTGACGGACGTCCTGCCCGCGCTGGTGGTGATGGGGCTCGGCATGGTCACGCTGGTCGCGCCGCTCACCGCGACCGTGCTGGCCTCCGTGGACACCGCGCGGGCGGGGCTGGCCAGCGGGATCAACAACGCGGCGGCGCGGGCGGCGGGGCTGGTCGCGGTCGCCGCGCTGCCGCTGCTGTCGGGGATGGGGGAGGACGCGTACCGGTCGCCCACCGCGTTCGACAGTGCGTTCATGCGGGCGATGGTGATCTGTGCGGGGGTGCTGGTCGTGGGGTCGGTGGTGGCGTTCGCGACGGTGCGGCGGCCGGCGCCGGACTGTACGCGGCCGGAGTGTCTGACGCATGGGAGTGTGACGGCTCCGCCGCTGGAGCCGGGGGTCAGGTCTTCGGGGAAGTTGGGGGAGGGGTAGGGGTAAGGGGAGGGGGCGGGGTGAGGGGCGGGGAGGGGTAGGTCTTGGGAGGTACGGGGTCGGGTGGCCCGTAGGGGAGCTGCTCCGGTGGCCGTGGGGGAGAACGTCGCCGGTGGCCGTAGGGGAGCTGCTCCGGTGGCCGTAGGGGATGGGCCGGATGTACGAGACTGGACCCATGACGATTCACGAGAACCTTCTCGGGGGCCCGCCCCCGACCCACCTCCCCGACGACCCCGAGCCGCGTGAGCTGCTGGCCGGCGGGACCCCCGCCGCCGAGGTCGCCGCGAAGTACCCGACGTCCTCGCTGGCCTGGGCGGTCCTCGCCGACGACGCCTACCAGCGGGGCAGCACGGTCGAGTCGTACGCCTACGCCCGGACCGGCTACCACCGCGGGCTGGACTCGCTGCGCCGCAACGGCTGGAAGGGCCACGGCCCGGTGCCGTGGGAGCACGAGCCGAACCGCGGCTTCCTGCGCGCGCTGCACGCGCTCGCGCGGGCCGCGCAGGCGATCGGGGAGCAGGAGGAGTACGAGCGCTGCTCCCAGTTCCTGAAGGACTCCTCGCCGACGGCGGCGCAGACGCTGGGCTGACCGGTCCTGTGTCGTGGGGTGCTCCTGGGACCCGCCTTGCGGGGTGGCGGGGGCACCCCGCAGGATGCGAGGTGGGGACCGGGGCCCCCGTGCCGGAATCGGCAGGGGCGGACCGCTACCCGGAGTGACAACAGGAGACAGCGATGTCCCACGAGGCTCACGAGCCCGCGGCTCCGCATCTCGACTTCCAGGGGACCACCCCGTACGAGGACTACGTCAAGGCGGATGTCCTCACCCACCTCCAGCACACCCTCTCCGACGATCCCGGAGAGATGGTCTTCCTCGTCACGACCCAGGTCATGGAGCTGTGGTTCACCGTCGTCGTCCATGAGTGGGAGACCGCGGCGCGGGCCCTGGCCTCCGACGACGTACCCACCGCGATCGACGCGCTGAAGCGGTCGGTGCGGGAGCTGGAGGCGTTGAACGCCTCCTGGAAGCCGCTCGGGCAGCTCACGCCGCGGCAGTTCAACTCCTATCGGGGCGCCCTCGGGGACGGGTCCGGGTTCCAGTCGGCGATGTACCGGCGGATGGAGTTCCTGCTGGGGGAGAAGTCCTCGTCCATGCTGGTCCCGCACCGGGGCGCGCCCCGGGTGCACGCCGAGCTGGAGAAGGCGCTGCACGAGCCGAGCCTGTACGACGAGGTGCTGCGGCTGCTCGCCCGGCGTGGGTACGCCGTGCCGGAGGCGGTCCTGAACCGGGATGTGGCTCTGCGGTACGAGGGGGACGACGGGGTCGAGCGGGTGTGGGCCGGGATCTACGGGGGCGGTGACGCGGGCCCTGAGGGGTACGGGGCTTCTGAGGGGGACCGGGTTGCTGAAGGTGACCGGGCTACTGAGGGGGACCGGGGCTCCGGTGGTCCGGGGGCCGGTTCCGGGGCGCGGGACGAGGTGGCGCGGCTCGGTGAGGCGCTGACGGACGTGGCCGAGCTGGTGTGGCGGTGGCGCAACGACCATCTGGTCGCCACCCGGCGCGCGATGGGCGCGAAGGCCGGTACGGGGGGTTCGGCGGGGGTGGCCTGGCTGGAGAAGCGGGCCCGCAAGAGCGTGTTTCCCGAGCTGTGGACGGCACGGTCCTATGTCTGACGCGGGTACCGGGGCTGTTGCTGCGGCTGAGTTGGTGCGCCGGGCGGAGAAGCTCGACGCCGGTGATCCGCTCGCCGGTAAGCGGTCGTCGTTCGTGCTCGACGGCACCGTGTACCTGGACGGCAACTCGCTGGGCGCGCTGCCCGTGGGCGTCCCCGCGCGGGTCGCGGACGTGATCGCGCGCGAGTGGGGTGAGCTGCGCATCCGGTCGTGGGACGAGAGCGGCTGGTGGACCGCGCCGGAACGGATCGGCGACCGGATAGCCCCGCTGGTGGGGGCGGCGCCCGGCCAGATCGTGGTCGGCGACTCCACCAGCGTGAATGTGTTCAAGGCGATGGTGGGGGCCGCCCGTATGGCCGGGCCCGGCCGGGACGAGATCCTCGTCGACGCCACCACGTTCCCCACGGACGGGTACATCGCGCGGTCCGCCGCCCGGCTCACGGGCCGTACGGTACGGGCGGTACGGCCCGAGGACGTGCCGGACGCGCTGAGCGGTCGTACGGCGGCGGTGCTGCTGAACCATGTCGACTACCGCACGGGACGGCTGTACGACCTGCCCGGTCTGACGGCCGCCGTCCGGGCGGCGGGCGCGGTCTCCGTGTGGGACCTCTGCCACAGCGCGGGGGCCCTGCCGGTGGGGCTGGACGAGCACGGGGTCGACCTGGCGGTCGGCTGCACCTACAAGTACCTCAACGGGGGGCCTGGCTCACCGGCGTACCTGTATGTGAGCCGGGCCCGGCAGGACGCCTTCGACTCACCGCTGCCCGGCTGGACCTCACATACGGACCCGTTCGGAATGCGCGGCACATATGAACCGGCTCCCGGGGCGGTCCGTGGGCGTGTCGGGACCCCCGACATCCTGTCGATGCTGGCCCTGGAGGCGGCACTTGATGTCTGGGACGGCGTGTCACTGGCGGACGTCCGGGCCAAGTCCCTCGCCCTGGGGGACTTCTTCCTGGAGTGCGTGGCGGCGTATGTGCCGGACGGCCGGGTGGAGTGTGTGACTCCGCGGGCGCACGGGGAGCGGGGGAGCCAGGTCGCGCTGCGGTGCGGTGGAGCGGAGGCGGTGATGCGGGAGTTGATCTCGCGGGGGGTGGTGGGCGACTTCCGCCACCCCGATGTGCTGCGCTTCGGACTGACGCCGCTGTATGTGGGGTTCGGGGATGTGGAGCGGGCGGCGCGGGTGCTTGCGGTGGTGTTGGAGGGGGTGGGCGGGGAGGTGGGGGTGGGGTGATCCGGGGTCGGGTTGGTTCAGGATCGGGGTGATCCGGTGCCGGGGTTGATCCGGTATCGGGTTGATCCGGCGTCGGGTGAGGGTTCGGCGGTGGTGAGGGTCCGGTCGTGGGGTCGTGCGTACCGGCGTTGTGGTGCGCGGCTTCTGACGGACCCTCATCCCGCCGCGTACGTAAGCATCCGTATCCGCACAACAGAACCGTTTACCCCTCACCCAGCGTGACATCCGCGTGTCCCCGCACGTCACCTGACTGATACCGTCCCCGCCAACGGCCGTATCCCCACCTGGTCCGCCACTGCCTCCCCCCGTGCCGCAAGCCGGGGAGGTATCCCCATCGCCGTTGAGAGGTTGGAGCATGCCGGACGACGTCGCCGCAGCCAGGGCCGCAGTGGAGGCCGCCGAGGAGGCGTCGGCCTTCTCGCATCCGCCCGTCGAGCCCGACGCCACCGCCGCGTACGGCGACCATCCCGACCAGGTGATCGACTTCTACGCTCCCCGGGCGGCCTTCGAGGGCGAGGCGTCCTCCCTCGCTCCGCTCGTCGTCGTGCTGCACGGCGGTGCCTGGCGTGCGGCCCATGACCGGCGGCACATCAGCCCGTTCGCCGGTTTCCTGGCCCGCAGGGGGTTCGCGGTGGCCAACGTCGAGTACCGGAGGGGGGCTCTGGACGCCCCGGGCGCCTCCGAGGCATTGGGCGCCTCCGCCGGGCCTGAGCCCGGCATCGGGGCGCCGCTCGCTCCGGCCGGGCGCTGGCCGGACACCCTCGATGACGTGGCCACCGCGCTCGACGCCCTCCCCGCGCTCGTACGGGAGTCCCTCCCGCAGGCCGATCCGCGCCGGACGGTCGTCACCGGTCACTCCGCGGGCGGTCATCTCGCGCTGTGGGCGGCGGCCCGGCACGTCCTGCCCGCCGACGCCCCGTCCCTCTGGCGTACGCCTCGGCCGGCGCCGCTACGGGGAGTGGTCGCCCTCGCGCCGATCGCCGATCTCTCGGTCGCGGAGAAGCTGGATGTGTGCGGTGGGGCACCCGTACAACTTCTGGGTGGCCGAGACGAGTTCACCGCCCGGCGGCCGTACGCCGACCCGGCGCTGCTGCTGCCCACCGGGATCGCCACGGCGCTGGTGCAGGGGATGACGGACGCGGTGGTGCCGCAGGCGGTCGCCGAGTCGTACGCGGAGGCGGCGGCTAAGGCGGGCGAGGTGGTGGGGCTGACCCTGCTGGAAGAAGTGGGGCACTTTCCGCTGATCGACCCGGCGGCGGACGCGTGCGCGGTGGTGGTGGAGGAGATCGCTCAGCTGGCTTGGTGAGGGGCGGTGCCGTGGGGGTGGGGCGGTGTTGCTGGTGGGGTGCCGGTGCGGGTTCCGGTGTCGGTGGTGAGGCGTCGGTGCGGGTTCCGGTGCCGGTGGTGAGGCGTCGGTGCCGGTGTCGCTGATGAGGCGTTGGTGCCGGTGTCGGTGGTGAGGCGTTGGTGCCTGGGAGTGACCCGGCTGGTGTGGTGGCGGTCGGTCGGTCATACCCGTAGTACCTGAGAGGGACCTCGTGGAACCGCTCGCTGGCGGGACGCGAGCGACACGCGCGGCTCCGTAATTTCCCCAGGAGAGCGGCTCGATGGACGGGCCGTGGGGGGAGGCACGGGCATGGGCGGCGGGTTGGGCGGTTCGGGGACGGTCGGGGCGGTCGGGGGCTGCGGCGAGGTTGGTTCCGGCAGTGTCGGGTCTGCGGCGGTCGGGTCTGGGGCGGGCGGGGGTCGTGGCAAGGGCGGTTCCGGGGCGGTCGGTTCGGGTGTGGGTCGCCGTCCGGTGCGCGGGGATACGGGCCCCCGCCTCACGGCCCGTTGGCTGCGGGCCTTTCTCGCCGCTCTCGTCATGGGCGCCCTGGTGGTGCCGCTCGCCGCGGCCACCCGGCCCCGCGTGCCCGCGCCTCCCCCGGCCGACCTGGGCCGGGTCACGGCACGGACGCTCGACGCGGCGTACGCGGCCAACCGTGCCAACGCCGCCGAGGCGGCCCGTATGGCGGAGGACCACGGCGACCGCCGACGCGCGGCGGTGGAGCGCGCGATGGCCAGGGACCCCGCCCGCCGGCTCCTCGTCTTCGACGGCCGGGGACCGGGCCGGGCCGCCGAGGTCTTCGGCGACCTGGCGGACGCCGACCGGGTCGCCGTCCTGATACCCGGCTCCGACACCACCCTCGACACCTATGACCGCTTCCGCGCCACGGCCGAGTCCCTGCACCGCCAACTCGGGTCGCGGGCCCCGGCGGGCAGCCGTACGGCGGTGATCGCCTGGCTCGGCTACGCGACACCGGGCACGGTCGGTACGACGGTCATGACCACGGGGCGGGCGGAGCAAGCCGCCCCGGAACTGGCGGAGTTCGTCGCCGGTCTGTACGGGATCGCCGGGCCGGACACCCAGGTCTCCCTGCTGTGCCACTCCTACGGCTCGGTGGTCTGCGCCCGGACGGCCCCGGCACTGGAGCGGGCGGGGACCCCGGTCGCCGACATCGTCTTCGTCGGCAGCCCGGGAACGGGCGTGGACCGGGCGTCCGATCTGCGCACCTCCGCCCGGGTGTGGGCGGGCCGGGGCGCGGGCGACTGGATCGCGGACGTGCCGCATGTGCGGGCGGACCTCTTCGGGACGACGGTCGGTTTCGGCACCGACCCGATGTCCCCGGCGTACGGCGCCCGCCGCTTCCCGGCCGGTTCCGTCGGACACAGCGACTACTTCACTCCGGGCTCCGAGTCGCTGGCCGGTCTCGCACGGATCGTGCTCGGCGAGACCACAGAGGTGCGCCATGACTGAGAGGACCGAGCGGGCGGCATCCCACCCGGGGGCCGCGAGGTTCCGCGGCGCCGGTGCCACCGGCGGCCGGTTCGGTGCCGCGCTGCGCCACCGGGCCCGCCGGGTCGACGCGGCCACCCCGCCGGACCGGGACCGCGCGGTGGACGCCCTGCGCGGCTTCGCGATCCTCGGTGTGGTCCTGGGCCACTGGCTGGTGACGGCGCTGGTGGCCGACGGCGACACCCTGCGCGCGGTCAGTCCGCTGGACCCGATGCCCTGGCTGGCCCCGGTGTCCTGGCTGTTCCAGACGCTGGCGGTGTTCTTCCTGGTGGGCGGGCATGTGGCGACCCGGAGCCTGGCGTCGGCGCGGGCCCGGGGCATCGGCTACCGCCCATGGCTGACCGCCCGGCTGTCCCGGCTCTTCGCCCCGGTGCTGACCGTCCTCACCCTGTGGACGGTCATGGCGGTCGCGCTGCTGCTGGCCTCGGCCGACCTCACCACGCTGTACACCCTGCTCAAACTCGCCCTGTCCCCCCTGTGGTTCCTGCTGGTCTTCGCCGCGTTGACGGCGGCGACCCCGCTGCTGACGCGGCTCAGCCCGCTGTGGCCGCTGGCGGTCGTGCTCCATGTCGACCTGGTCCGCTTCGGTCTCGGCGGC
This sequence comes from Streptomyces sp. NPDC048290, assembly GCF_040652095.1. Classification (NCBI taxonomy): domain Bacteria; kingdom Bacillati; phylum Actinomycetota; class Actinomycetes; order Kitasatosporales; family Streptomycetaceae; genus Streptomyces; species Streptomyces sp. NPDC048290. Next base: position 6,740 of record NZ_JBEZLM010000038.1, on the reverse strand, counting down.
CCCGACTGGCTGGGCTGGGTGAATCTGGCGGCGGGCTGGCTGGTGCCGTACACGCTGGGCGCCGCCTGGACACGCGGTGAGCTGGAGCGGCCCCGCGCGGGCCGGACCCTGCTGATCGGGGGCGCGGTGACGACGGCCGGGCTGGTGGCCTTCGGCGGGTATCCGGCCTCGATGGTGGGGGTGCCGGGCGCCGAGGTGTCCAACCTGAACCCGCCCACGCTGGCCGCCGTGACCTTTGGGCTGGCGCAGTGCGGGCTCGCTCTGCTGCTGCGCGGTCCGTTGCGCCGCTGGATGCGCCGCCCGACGGCGTGGGCGGCGGTGGCGCTGCTCAACCTCTCGGCGATGACGATATTCCTCTGGCACCAGACGGCGATGATGGCGACCACGGTGACGGCCCTGTCGGCGGGTCGGCTGCCCGGTCTGCACACCCGCCCCGACGACCTGGCCTGGGTCGCCCACCGGCTGGCCTGGCTCCCGGTGTTCGCCGTGGCGCTGGCGGTGTGCTGGGCGGCGTTCCGGTTCCGGGAGCAGGGGCGCCCGGCGCGTGGCCCACGGGGAAGGTCCCGCCCCACGGTGGTTCGGGCCCGGCACACACCGGCGCCTCTGCCCCCGGCTCCGCCCTCTCCCCGGTCCGTGTCCACGTCGTCGCCCTGGACGTCGTCCCCATCCACAGCCCCATCCACAGCCCCATCCACGCCCTCGTCCGCCTTCTCGGCCGGGCGGGAGCCGGTGGCGGCGGCGCTGCGGCGGAGGTCGACCGGTGTCTAGGGTGAGCGGCATGAACGGCAGGGGGGACCGGGGCGGACGCTCCGGGAAGAAGCCGGGGCGGACCGGCCCCGATGCGCGGAGTGCGACGGCGGCGGGGGCGTCCGGCGGCCGGGGAGCGGACGGCAGGACACCCGTCACCGCGGACGGCGTGCCCCCCGAGGACCTGATGCCGGGACGGCCCGGCGCGGACACCTGGCTGGACCCGCGCCGCGCCGCAGCGTGGCTGCGGACGCTCGGCCACGACCTGCGCAACCTGTCGTACGATCCGATGCCCCCGTCGCTCTGGCTGCGCTGGCTGCCGCACGGGCTGGTCGTGCTGCTGGCGGTGGTCCTGGTGGCGACCGATGTCCAGCAGTTCGCGGACGGGTACCGGCTGGGCGTCGAGTTCGCCGTGATCGCCGCCCTGGTGCAGGGCGGGGCGGTGGTGCTGGCGCCCTGGTACCCGGCGGCGGCGTGCTGGCTGTCGCTGACGACGGTGGTGGTGACGGCGCTCGACGCCCGCGAGCAGCTCCTGTCCGTCCCCATGGTGGAGGGCGCGCCCTGGCCCTGGTCGCCGTCCACCATGAGCGCGCACGCCGTCGTGCTGTTCCTGCTGGCGCTGCGCGTACGGCCCGCGGTCGCGGTGACGGCCGTCGGGACGACCGCGCTGGTCACCTGGCTCGTCCAGGGCGTGCTGGGCGCGGCGGGGCACAATCCGAATGGCGCCTTGGCGGTGGCCCTGTTCGCGGCGGTCACCCTGGTCGGCGCGGCCCTGCGCGGGCGCCGGGTGGCACGGGTGAAACTGGTGGAGCAGACCGGTATCACGGCGGAGGAGCGCGCCCGGCGCACCCTGCTGGAGGAGCGCAGCCGGATCGCGCGGGAACTGCACGATGTGGTGGCGCACCACATGTCGGTGATCTCCATACAGGCACAGGTGGCCCCCCACCTGGTGGAGAACCCGCCGGACGAGCTGAAGGAGAACCTCGACGGCATCCGCCAGAACGCCCTGGAGGCGCTCACCGAACTCCGCCGGGTGCTGGGTGTGCTGCGCTCGGAGCACCCCGGGGACGCCGAGGGCCTGGCGACCGGGTCCGCGCCGCACGCTCCGCAGCCCACGCTGGACCGGCTGGACGACCTGATCGACAACACCCGCGCGGCGGGCCTCACGATCGTCACGGACATCCGGGGCGAGCGGAGCCGCCCGTACCCGCCGGGGGTGGAGCTGTCGGCGTACCGGATCATCCAGGAGGCGCTGAGCAACGCGCTGCGGCACGCGCCGGGTTCGTCGGTGCGTGTGGAGATCAGTCACTTCGGGAACGGCCTCTACCTGGGGGTGATCAACTCCCGTCCGAGCGGCCCGGTGCAGCCGTCGCCGGGCGCGGGCCACGGTCTGCTCGGCATGCGGGAGCGGGCGACGATGCTGGGCGGCTACCTCCACGCGATCAGAACGCTGCACGGCGGCTTCTCCGTGTCGGCGTTCCTGCCGAGGGACGGCACGGCGGAGCACCCCACCGACCCCCCGCCCGGTCCCGCCCGGACCGGCTCCACCAAGGACCCGAAGGACAAGAACCGATGACCAGCGGCACGATTCGCGTACTGATCGCCGACGATCAGCAGATGGTCCGGCAGGGCTTCACCGTGCTGCTCAACACCCAGGCGGACATCGAGGTGGTGGGCCAGGCGGTGAACGGTCTCGAGGCGGTGGCGAAGACCGCCGAACTGGCCCCGGACGTCGTCCTGATGGACATCCGCATGCCCGAACTGGGCGGCATCGAGGCGACCCGCAGAGTCACCACCGACACCACCCACACCAAGGTCCTCGTCCTGACCACGTTCGACCTGGACGAGTATGTGTACGAGGCGCTGCGCGCCGGGGCGTCCGGCTTCCTCCTCAAGGACGCCTCTGCGGACCAACTGGCGGAGGCGGTACGGGTGGTGGCGGCCGGTGACGCGCTGCTGGCGCCCGGGATCACCCGGCGGCTGATCGCGGAGTTCTCCCGGCTGGGCGCCTCGCCGCCGGCCCCGCTGAAGCAGCGGGTGGCGGATCTGACGGAGCGCGAGACCGAGGTGCTGTCCCTGATCGCCCGTGGACTGTCCAACGCGGAGATCGCCCAGCGGCTGGTGGTCGCCGAGCAGACGGTGAAGACCCATGTCAGCCGCATCCTGGTGAAACTGGGCCTGCGGGACCGCACCCAGGCGGCGGTGTTCGCCTACGAGTCGGGAGTGGTCCGTCCCACGGGCTACTGACATCGCGCCCGGTGGTGCCGGTCAGGGCGGGCCGGGGCGCGGGCGATGATCCCTGGCGGGCTGGCGGGCTGGCGGGCTGGCGGGCTGGCGGGCTGGTGGGCTGGTGGGCTGGTGGGCTGGTGGGCTGGCGGGCTGGCGGGCCGGGGCGCCTGCGTGTTCCGGCGCGGCCCCGGGCGGAGGACGTTCGTTCTCCACCCCGTAGTACCTGAGACGGACCCGGTATGACCCGTCTCACTGGTGACGACGGTGGGGCGGGGTGGCGCATACCGTTTTCTGTGTGAGTGAGACGACCCAGACGATTCCGACCTCGCCGGAGGCTGACGGCGGGGCGTACCGGCGCAGTCCTGAGTTCCGGATGGCCGCCGATGCCCTGCGCGGGCTGCGGCAGGACCTGGTGGAGGACGCGTTCGCCTACCGGCCGCTGCCCCCGATGGCCATGGACGGCCGCTTCACCCGGCGCCTGCGGGGGCGGGCGAGGGAGTACGTGGCCTACACGCCGCACGCGGTGGTGTGCGCGCTCGGCGCGATCGCGTTCCTGACCGGCTGGTTCAGCGGTTCCGGAGGCCCGGTCCCGCTGCTGACGGGGCTGCTCGGGCTCGTGCCCGTGCTGGCGACCCTGGTACGGCCCGTCGGCGCCTTCTGGATGTCGATGGCCGCCACCCCGCTCGCCGCGATATCCGGCGAGTGGTACGACTGGCCCTGGTCGCCGGGCACCCTCTTCACGCATCTGACGGTGCTGACGGTCGTGGCCCTGCGCACCCATCCGCGCACGGCGGCCTGGATGTGGCTGCTGACCGCCGCGTACAGCCTGCTCGCCGAGACGGGCCTCGGCCGGGGGCTCGACGGTGGCACCTCCGGACCCGTGCTGTTCGGCTCCGCCCTGATCCTTCTCGCGATTTCCCTCGGTCACATCCGCAGTGCGGCCACCAAGGAGGTCAGACAGGCCAAGCAGGAGGTCACCGCGCAGCAGACGGTCACCGCCCACGAGCGCTCCCGGCGCACCCTGCTGGAGGAGCGCACCACCATCGCCCGCGAGCTGCACGACGTCGTGGCGCACCACATGTCCGTGGTCGCCATCCAGGCCGAGGCCGCCCCCTACCGGGTGGAGAACCCCCCGCCCGAGCTGGAGCGCGCCTTCGCCACCATCCGGGAGAACGCGGTCGCCGCGCTCACCGAACTGCGCCGCGTCCTCGGCGTGGTGCGCGCCGAGGACTACCAGGCCCCCGACGCCCCGCAGCCCACCCTGGGCGACCTGGACCGGCTGCTGGACAACGTCCGTGAGGCGGGCCTGGGCGTGGAGAAGACGGTGACCGGCGCGGTCCGGGAGCTGCCGCAGGGCGTGGAGCTGTCGGCCTACCGGATCGTGCAGGAGGCGCTCAGCAACTCGCTCAGACACGCGCCGGGCGCGGTGGCGCGGGTCGAGGTGGGCTATGTGCTCGGTGGGCTGGGGCTGCGGATAGTGAACGACCCGCCGCCCAACCCGTCCCTGATCAAGCCCTCGCCCGGCGCGGGACACGGCATCACCGGGATGCGTGAGCGGGTCTCCATGCTCAGTGGGGAGATGACGGCGGGGGCGATGGACGACGGAGGCTATGAGGTGGCGGTGTTCCTGCCGGTCGCCCGGGTGGATGAGGGTGACGCATGACCATTCGCGTGCTGATCGCGGACGACCAGATGATGGTGCGTGAGGGCTTCTCGGTCCTGCTGAACGCGATGCCGGACATCGAGGTCGTCGGCGAGGCCGTCAACGGCCGCGAGGCGGTCGAGCGGGTGCGCGAGCTGGCGCCGGACGTGGTCCTGATGGACATCCGGATGCCGGAGCTGAACGGCATCGAGGCGACCCGGGAGATCGTCGCGGCGGACGGCGGGGCCAGGGTGCTGGTGCTGACCACCTTCGACCTGGACGAGTACGTGTACCAGGCGCTGCGGGCGGGAGCCTCCGGGTTTCTGCTCAAGGACGCCTCGGCGCGGCAGCTCGCCGACGGGGTGCGGGTGGTGGCCGGCGGGGAGGCGCTGCTGGCGCCGTCGGTCACCCGGCGGCTGATCACGGAGTTCTCGAAGCTGTCCGACGCGCCCCGGGTGATGGCCTCCGCCCAGGCGGCGTACGGCGAGCTGACCGAGCGGGAGACGGAGGTGCTGGTGCTGATCGCGCAGGGGCTGTCCAACGCGGAGATCGCCGAGCGGCTGGTGGTCGCCGAGTCCACGATCAAGACCCATGTGAGCCGGGTCCTGGTGAAGCTCGGGCTGAGAGACCGTACGCAGGCGGCGGTGTTCGCCTACGAGGCGCGACTCGTCACACCGGGCTAGCGGGAACGGGGGGGCGCTCCGGCAGCGGCGCGGCAGCGGTGGCGGTGGCGGTGGCGGTGGCCGCTGGGCTGGGGGAACGGTGGGAACGGTCTGGTCAGGCCGGTGGGCGGCGGGCTAGCGTCCGGTCATGGCACATGGTGATATTTCGCAGGTGTTCGACCCGTGGGACCCGGAGTTTCTGGCCGACCCCTATCCGGCGTACGCGCGGTTGCGGGCGCGGGGGCGGGTGATCCGGTACGAGCCCAGTGACCAGTGGCTGGTGCCGCATCACGCGGATGTGTCGGCGCTGCTGCGGGACCGGCGGCTGGGGCGGGCGTATCAGCACCGCTTCTCGCACGAGGAGTTCGGGCGGACGGCGCCTCCGGCGGAGCAGGAGCCGTTCCACACGCTGAACGACCACGGGATGCTCGACCTGGAGCCGCCGGACCACACGCGGATCAGGCGGCTGGTGTCGAAGGCGTTCACCCCGCGGACGGTGGAGCGGCTGAAGCCTTATGTGGAGCGGCTGGCGGGGGAGCTGGTCGACGGGCTGGTGCGGGAGGGCGGGGGTGATCTGCTGGCGGATGTGGCGGAGCCGCTGCCGGTGGCGGTGATCGCGGAGATGCTCGGTATCCCGGAGGGCGAGCGGGCGCCGCTGCGGCCCTGGTCGGCGGACATCTGCGGGATGTACGAGCTGAACCCGTCGCAGGAGACGGCGGTGCGGGCGGTGCGGGCGTCGGTGGAGTTCTCGGAGTATCTGCGGGAGCTGATCGCCGAGCGGCGCAAGGAGCCGGGGGACGATCTGATCTCCGGGCTGATCGAGGCGCATGACGAGGGGGACCGGCTGACCGAGCAGGAGATGATCTCCACGGCGGTGCTGCTGCTCAACGCCGGGCACGAGGCGACGGTGAACGCGACGGTCAACGGGTGGTGGGCGCTGTTCCGGAACCCGGAGCAGTTGGCGGCGCTGCGGGCGGACCGCGCGCTGGTGCCGTCGGCGGTGGAGGAGCTGATGCGGTACGACACTCCGCTCCAGTTGTTCGAGCGGTGGGTGCTGGACGACATCGAGATCGACGGGCAGGTGATCCCGCGCGGATCGGAGCTGGCGCTGCTGTTCGGTTCGGCCAACCATGATCCGGCGGTGTTCACCGATCCCGAGCGGCTCGATCTGCGCCGGGGCGACAATCCGCACATCTCCTTCAGCGCGGGTATCCACTACTGCATCGGCGCCCCGCTGGCCCGTATCGAGCTGGCGGCGTCCATGACCGCCCTGCTCGATCGGGCTCCGGAACTCCGCCTCGCCGCGGAGCCGGAGCGCAAGCCGAACTTCGTCATCCGGGGGTTGGAGGGGCTGAAGGTGGAGGTCTAGTGCTGTGACCGGATAGGTTCGCCGGGTTGGTCAGGCGGCGGTGGTGAGGGGGCGTCCGCCCCAGCGGATGCCTTTCTCGCTTCGTATGCGG
>NZ_JBEZLM010000037.1:0-68055 GCF_040652095.1 Streptomyces sp. NPDC048290 | reverse complement strand
CGGGTGGGTGGGGGCTGAGCGCGCAGTTCCCCGCGCCCCTAAGGGCAGGGCGTTGCGCCCCGGCTAGATCGAAGGTACGGGTCGTACGGCCGTACCCCCGAGCGGTAGCGGCGATGGTGTTCTGGGGGAGCCGTCCGGGCAGGTGGACGCGGTCGGTGTCCGGGCCCGTGAGCGGCCCGTGGACGGCCGTCCGGGCGTCGCACCCACCCCTCGCCTGGACGGCACGGCAGGGGTCCACGGCCCCCGCACCGCCCCTTCCGCTGTGGGGACCGTGGCTGTGTCCGGGTGTGCTGGCCGGACGCGCGGGGGTGGCGCCCTCGTGTGGTCAGAGGGCGGGGACGATCAGGCCGGTTCGGACGGGGACACCGAACAGTGATCCCACCGCTGTCACGGTGTGGTCCGCCGAGCGGGTGGAAGCAACCGCGATGGGGTTCACCGCCACGGTGCCGGGTTCCCCCAGGGGGCGGCCCACGGTGTCCTTCTCGGCGAGAATCCACGCCCACAGATCGGACCGCATCGCGAACGCGGTGGGCCCGGTGAACCGCTGGCCCATCACCCTCCCAGCGGCGTCGGCCAGCTTCGGCCACAGTTCCGGAATGGTCGAGGACGCGTCGGTGTACGTGATGGCGTTGATGCCCGCCACGTTCAGCCCGCCCTTGTGCTGGCCGGACGCACCGGACCCGTTGATGAGCTGGACGTCGAGCCTGCTGTTGTAGTCGGCTGCAAGGTCCCCGAAGACCAGGGCCTGGACGAGGGTGCCCCACTCGATCGCCTGACGTGATACGTCGGTGTATCCGGCGATCGTGCGCACCGGGGCGGGCAACAGGGTGTCGTCAAGGTCGGTGTTCCCGGTCGTGCCCCCCTCAGACGCCTGGACGGCGGTGGTGGTGGCTGTGGTGACGCGCGGGATGTCCACTTCCATGCCTGTCTCGGGAACGGGACGGGCGTGCACAGGTTGGCCGGCGGTCGGCCAGCGCGCGCGAAGTCGGCGAACAGGTCGGTGAGGTACTGCGGGGGCACGAACCCGCTCACCGCGCCCGTGCCGGACATCCCCTGTGCGAACCCCGGATCGAGGGTCTCGACTTCCCGCCCGTGGCGCTCCAGGCGCGCACCCGCCGAAGGGTCGCGTTTGATCTGGTAGTCGTACAGGTCCCGTAGGAACGACGGTCCGCTGATCCCGCGCGCGTCCCGCCCCTCTTCCGGGGGCTGAGAGGTGCGCGCCTCCGTGCCGACGCTCGCGACCTGGTCGTAGGCGGGCGGGCGGACGCCAGTCGGGTAGGTCTGGGCGGACACGCGGGCTGTCTCGGCCTCCTCGCGCTCGATGTCCCGCAGCGCGTTCAGCTTCCCGTCCAACTCCTTCACGAGATCACCCGCAGCACGCTTCTCCGTGAATGTAGGAGTCCAGACGCGTTTGCCGGATCGAGACACAGAACCGGTCATCGCACCGGTACAGATGAAGACAGCGGACCGGCTGCCGCTACTGCTGGCCAACTTCGCCACCGCCGTATGGATCGACACCGACGACGCCGGCCCCGCCGAACTCGCCAACGTGATCGTCACCCACCTGGAGACGAGCGATGCTCAACCCCATCGACACTGACGCAGTCATCCGGCGGGGACGCCTACGGCGACGACGGATATCACGGGCGCGGGATCGCCCACCCCAGCGTCTTCAACGTGCCGTTCGCCGCCTGGGTCCACGGCTGACCGCTAGGCTCGGCCGCCGTGAGCGATACGGCGATGCGCGACGCCTCCGTGGTGGTGGCCCGCGACGCAGACGGCCTGGTGGCGCTGCTCAGCGCCGACTTCCCGGCCCACGGCGGCGAGTACCTCTTCCTCCCCGGCGGCCGGTTCGAGCGGGGCGAGTCCCCGCTGGACTGCGCCCGTCGGGAGCTGCGGGAGGAGGCCGGGGTCACGGCCACCTCCTGGCGGGAGCTAGGGGCGTACGCCATCACGCTTGGTTCGGCGGCGCGGGTCCATCTGTTCGAGGCGAGCGGTCTCACCGTCGGGCCGCAGCAGCTCACGGCCGGCGAGGTGGACTTCAAGCTGATGTGGTGGCCGATGGAGATCGCGCTGAACGCCGCCCGCACCGGACGTTTCCTGCTGCCCGCCGGGCCGCTGGCGCTCTTCCTCGTTCTCTAGCGGACCGCTCCCCGGCAGGTGCGAGTAGCCCTCAGCCGGGGTGTCACCGGACCCCGACGACACGGCTGTCGAAGCCCGCGGCGAGGAGGCGTTCGTAGGCGGTGCGGACATCGGCCGGTACGTGCTGCTCGACGGCGAAGCCGCGTTTCGGGTACTCGATCACGCGGTGCAGGTCGCCGACGAGCATGTCGATGACGAGCTTCTCGTCGCCGATGGATGTGAGGTAGTCGGGCAGTCCCAGCGGCTCCGACGCGCAGACGATCTCCGCCTCGGGCCACAGCTTGCGGCAGGTCGCGTACGCGCGGCGCTCCATGTACGGCTTGGAGATCAGCAGCAGCGACTCGACCTCGACGCCCGCCTCGGTCAGCGTCTCGCGAGCGAAGGTGATGTTCTGGCCGGTGTTGGCCGCCCTCGGCTCGACCAGGATCGCCTCGTCGGGGGTGCCCAGGCGCAGTGCGTGTTCGCGGTAGTGGACGGCCTCGCCGCGCGGGAAACGGGCGCGCGTGGTGGGGCTGTTGCCGCCGCTGAAGACCACGACCGGGAAGAGACCGGCGCGGTGGAGGTGGGCGGCGGTGATCGCCACGCCCAGGTCGTGGCTGCCGAGGCCGATCGCCGCCGAGCAGGGGCGTGGCTCATGGCCCATCAGGTGGTAGTCCCAGATCAGCGTCGCGTCGTGGAACTGCTCGTCGGTGATCTGACGCTGCTGGTGCTGCGGCACTGGCACTGGCGCTCGCACTCCCCGGCTCGTTCTTGCTCCGCCTCGGCGGACGCGGAGCGCCCATCATCGCGGGTCGCCGCGTCCGGCGGGGGGGCGTGGCTCCGGGGCGAAGTCGCGTGTCCGGGGGGAGGCGCGTGTCCGGGGCGGAGACGCGTACCCCGGGGCGAAGGCGCATACCCGGGGCGGAGACGCGCACCCCGGGGGGGGAGGCGCGTACCCGGGGCGGAGACGCGCACCCGGGGCGGAGGCACGTATCCCGGGGGGAGGCGCGCACCCGGGGCGGAGGCACGTATCCCGGGGCGGACACGCGTGTCCGGGGCGCGGCTCGCTTCAGATGTGGATCACGAGCTTTCCGCGGGTGCGTCCGTGTTCGGCCCGTGTGTGGGCGTCGGCGATCCGCTCCAGGGGGTAGGTCGCTTCGATGTGGGGGGTGTAACTGCCCTTGCGGCCCAATTCCGCCGCCGTGGTCAGCAGGGCGGAGTCGTTCTCGGCGTGGACCACGTGGGTGCCCAGGCGCTGGCCACGCGCCTGGTCGGCGATCGTCGCGACGCGTGTCGGGTCGCCGGTGAGGGCCACCAGGTCGTCCAGGCTTCCGGAGGCCGCCGTGTCGAGGGTGATGTCGATGCCGTGCGGGGCGAGAGCGGTGAGGCGCTGGGCGAGGCCGGGGCCGTAGGTGGTGGGGAGGGCGCCGAGCGAGGTGAGGAACGCGTGGTTGCGTTCACTGGCCGTGCCGATCACGGTGGCGCCCTGCGCCACGGCGATCTCGACCGCCGCGCTGCCCACACCTCCGGCGGCGCCCTCGATCAGCAGGGTGCGGCCCGAGAGGGGGCCGAGCGCGGCCAGGCCGCGCATCGCGGTCACGGACGCGAGTGCGGCGCCCGCGGCCTGCTCGTCGGTCCAGGTGTCGGGGGCGTGGGCCCAGGCCGAGAGGACGAGGAGTTCCGCGGTCGCGCCGGTGATGCCGCCCAGGCCGAAGACCCGGTCGCCGATGCTCACCCCTCGCACCCCGGCGCCGATCTCGTCCACCACACCGACGGCGTCACGGCCGGGAATGGCGGGCAGCTCCACGGGGATGAGCTGCCGCAGGGCACCGGCGCGCAGCTTCCAGTCGATGGGATTGACACTGGCCGCCGTGGTGCGGATACGGATCTCCGCGGGTCCGGGGTGGGGGTCGGGGGCCTGCTCGATCACCAGGCCCTCCGCTCCGCCGTACTGGTGGAATCGGGCTGCGCGCATAGGGTTCCGCCTTTTCGCTACAGGTGGGATACGGGGGTTGTGGCGTGTGGCTTCTGTGGCGGGGGCGAACCCGCCCCCGCCCTCCATGAACCGCGCCCCGGTGGAAAACCTTCCGTCGACTCGACGCGGCCGTCGCCCCTCCGGTCGGCGCCCGTGAGGGGGCGGCTCCGTCGGCCGGGGAGTCCTGACGCGCTCGCCGCCCGTGGCCACATCTCCGCCCCGGGGAGATGATGGAGATGCGGAGGGTGATCCCCACTGCGGAGGGCGGTGACCGCCGTGAGCACGTCGTCGAAGGGGCGGGTCGTCGTCGGGGTGGACGACTCCTGGGCCGGGTGCGGTGCCCTGCGGGTCGCCGTGGACCAGGCCAGGAGGACCGGCCGGGATCTGCTCGCCGTACACGCCTACGCGCTGCCGCTCGACCCCGTACCGACCGTGCCGGGTGAGTCGTGGCTGCTGCCCGGGTCCGCCGGGTTCAGCGGGCCGGGTGCGGTGCGGGCCCGCCAGGCCGCGGAGCGGGAGCAGGGGGAGCGGGCACTCGACGCGATCCGGGACGCCTTCGGCCGGGCGATCGGCGGCATACCGTCCGACCTGCGGGTCTGTCTGGTCGCTTCGGTGGGTTCACCGGCCGAGGTGCTGGTGGCCACGGCCTGGCGCGACGACGACCTCCTCGTCGTGGGCAAGCCGCCCGTGCACCGGCTGCTGCGGCTGTGCCCCTGGCGCTGGCTGCACCGCCCCGTCTGGCGCCGCTGCGCGACCGACGCCGCCTGTCCCGTGCTGGCCGTACCGCCCGACTCCACCGCCCACCCGGCCGAGGCGCCGCCGCAGCGCGACGACCCGACGGCCGCCCCGCCCGCGAGCGGCGACGCCGGGCCGGACCCGGTCGTCTGGCCGGAGCGGTCCTGCTGCTGCTCGGCGCCGCCCGTCGCCCGAGCCGTTCTGCCGGTGGCCGGTGACCGTGACGTCGATCTTTTCCTCTGCGGGCACCACTTCCGGTCGTCGCTCGGTCCGCTGGCGCTGGCCGACGCCGAGATCACCTTCCGTGCCGACCACGATGTGCTCCCGGCGGCCGACCGTCCCGTCTGATCAGTGGAGATGACTCCGGATGCCGAACCACGCCCGCCCGGTGACGCGACCGACCTGGCCGGTCCGATGGGCAGGCGCCCTGCTGTGCCTGGCCGTGGCGGCGATCCACGTCGTGGACCAGGGCGGCTTCACCGTGACCCGGGACCCGTACTACATCGGAGTCGCCTACCACGTACTGGAGATCGCCGCCGTCCTCGCCGCCCTGCTGCTGGTGCTCGGCCTCAGCCGGCCCGGCTGGCTCCTCGCGGTCGCGGTGGCCGCCGGGCCGCTGCTCGGCTATCTGCTGTCCCGAGGACCGGGGCTGCCCTACTACGGCACCGACCGGGGCAACTGGACCGAGACCCTCGGGCTGGTGAGCCTGGCGGTCGAGGGGGCTCTGCTCCTGCTGTCCGTGACGATGGTCCTGCTCGGCGCGCGGTACCGCACCCAGCCCAGCACCTGACGCCTCGCACCGTCCGCCGGAGGCCCGCGCGTCCCCGGGGCGGCACCTGCACGTCCGAATCCCGCCAGCCTGGCGTGGGGTCCCCGCGCCAGGCTGGCGCTCGCGGTCACCCGGTGCACGCACTCCGTCCCGTCCGGCCGTGCCCGCGAACTCACGGAGGTGGCGTCCATGGTCCCGTCCCTGACGGGCGGCCCGCGCGGGGTGCTCGTGCGGTTCGTGCTGCTGGCGCTGGCGTGGGGGTCGAGCTTTCTGCTCATCAAGGTCGGCCTTCAGGGGCTGTCGCCGGGCCAGATCGTGCTGGGCCGCCTCGTGACGGGGGCCGTGACACTGCTGGGTCTCACGGCCATCGCCCGGCAGCCGCTGCCCCGGCGGGCGGTGGTGTGGGGGCATCTGACGGTCGTGGCGGTCCTGCTGTGCGTGGCGCCGTTCTCGCTGTTCGCCTGGGCGGAGCTGCATGTGCCGTCGGGGCTGGCCAGTGTCTACAACGCCACCACGCCCCTGATGACCATGCTGGTCGCGCTGCTGGCGCTGCCACAGGAACGGCCCAGCCGCAGCAGGCTGACGGGGCTGGCGCTGGGGTTCACCGGCGTCGTCGTCCTGCTCGCGCCCTGGAGCGCCGGGGTGGGCGGGAGCCTCGCGGCGCAGGGCGCGTGTCTGCTGGCCACGCTGTGCTACGGACTGGCCTTCGTGTATCTGCGGCGGTTCGTCGCCCCGTACGGGCTGTCCGCGCTGGCCGTGGCCACCGCGCAGGTCGGGGCCGGTGCGCTCATCGCCCTGCTGACCGCGCCCTTCCTCGCGACCGCGCCCGTGGACCTGTCCTGGAACGTGGTGCTCAGCGTCTGTGTGCTGGGGGCCGTCGGCACCGGGCTGGCCTATGTGTGGAACACCCAGGTGCTCACCGCATGGGGGGCCACCCGCGCCTCCACCGTCACCTATCTCACGCCGGTCGTGGGGGTGGGGCTCGGCGCGGCGGTGCTGGGCGAGTCCGTCTCCTGGAACGTTCCGGCGGGGGCTTTGCTCGTCGTCACCGGGATCGCCCTCAGCAGCCGCGCCGCTGCGGGGACCGGATCCAGGGCTAGCGCAGACCTCCCGCCGTCACCCGCCGGTACGCCGCCCGCGCGTACGCCAGTCGCGACACGATCGTCCCCACCAGGGCCGCCGTCAGCAGACACGCCAGCCAGAGGGTGTCCCGGGGAGCGGTCCAGGTGAGGGTGCCCGCGGGCGGGATCGCGAAGCCGTTGAGGAAGAGCCAGCACAGGACGGCCGTACCGGGGGCGGCCGTGAAGCGGGCGCAGACGCCGAGCAGGGCGGCCAGCAGGGACAGGGCGGCCAGCGCGAGACCGGGACGGTCCGGGCCGATGAGGGTGTTGTGCAGGGCCACCAGGGTCAGGGCGCCGGCGAAGGCGGTGGCCCACACCAGCGGGGTGGACAGGGGGTGGGGGACGGGCCTGGCCCCGGCGCTCAGATACACCCACTTGATCATGCTGACGGCACCCGGTTCCCTTCCGTCCCCAGCTCCATCGGCGGGGACGCTGGACGTGGATTCTCCCACTCCGGTGGGCGTCGGGCGACGGGCCCGCGTTTTCATGGGGCGGTTTTGGCCGTTCCGGCGCGGGTGGCGGCGGCCGGTGGCGCGGAGCGTCCCGCCGTACGGCGGGCGGGGCTCCGGGAGGGCTGGGATGCTGGGGGTGTGCGGGATGTATGGGGCGTAAGGGATATAAGGGGGCAAGGGGATGCAAGGGGTATATGGGGTGCAGGGGATGTGCGGGGTGGATACGGCGATGAGGGCCCCGTCCCGCTCCATGACCCGCTCCCCGTCGACGAGCCGCTTCCCTCCAGTCCGCCCCTCCCCCTCGGCGAACCGCTTCCCCCCGGTCCCCCCCTCCCCCTCGGCGAACCCTTTCTCCACACCCGGCTGACGCTGCCCGAGCGCCCCCGTTCCTATCTCCGGCGGGAGCGGATCGCCCGGCATCTGGACCAAGGGCTCGGGACACCGCTGACGATCGTCAACGGGCCCGCCGGTGCCGGGAAGACCCTCGCCGTCGCCGACTGGGCCGACCGGCTCGACCGGCCCGTGGCCTGGCTGACCGCCGAGGACGGGGACCGGCGGCCCGGGGTGTTCTGGGCGTATCTGCTGGAGGCGCTGCGCGGCTGCGGGATCACCGTCGGCACGGACGCCGTCCCCGGCGGGCGGGCGCTGCTCGCGCGGCTCGCCGAGGAGCTGCGCCGGCTCGGCGGCGGGGTCGTGGTGGTCGTGGACGAGTTCGAGCGGGTCACCGGGGCGGACGTGGGCGCACAGCTGGAGTTCGTGCTGCGGCACGCCGGGGACGGGCTGCGGCTGGTGCTCGTCGGGCGGAACGAGCCGCTGCTGCCGCTGCACCGGTACCGGGTCGCCGGGCTGCTCACCGAGGTGCGCGGCGCCGAGCTGGCCTTCACGGACGACGAGGCCGCCCTGCTGCTCGCCGCGCACGGGCTGCGGCTGCCGGACGCCACCACGCACGCCGTCGTCGGACGGACCCGGGGATGGGCCGCCGGGCTGCGGCTGTGCGCCATGGCGGCGCTGGAGGCGGACGACCCCGAGGTCTATCTCAAGGAGTTCGAGGCCGACCGCGGTGCCGTCGCGGACTTCCTGCTGGGCGAGGTGCTCCGGCGGCAGCCCGCCGACGCCCAGGACCTGCTGCTCCGGGTGAGTGTGCTGGGGCGCTTCTGTCCCGCGCTGGCCGACGCCCTCACCGGGCGGTCCGACGCCGAGCCGCTGCTTGTCGGGCTGCACCGGGAGAACGCGTTCGTGGAGCGGCTCGGACACGCCTGGTTCCGGCTGCACCCGCTCTTCCAGGAGATCCTCCGCGCCCATCTGCGGGTCCGGCTCCCCGGGCTCGAACCCGAGCTGCACCGCCGGGCGGCGCACTGGCTGCTGGACTCCGGGGAGCTGTACGAGGCCCTCGGCCACGCCGCCGCCGCGGGCGACTGGGACTTCGCCGCCGGGGCCGTCGTGGACGACCTCGCCCTCGGGCCGTACTTCTGCGGGCTCCACCGCGAGGACTACCGGCGGATCTTCGCGGGGATGGGCGAGGCCCGGTCCGAGGGGAGCCCCGTGTCGCTGCTGCGGGCCGCGCGTGCCTTCGGCTCCGGTGACACGGGGCTGGGGTTCTCGCTGCTCGACCGGGTCGAGCAGGGGCGGCCGACGGGACGGGAGCGGGTCTGCTCCGCCTTTCTGCGGGGGATCGGCGCCCGGCTCACCGGAGATCCCGATCTCGGTGCCCAGGCCCTGCGGGACTTCACCGACGCCGGTGCGGACGTGCCCGCCGCGCTGCTCCGGCGCCGTCCCGAGCTGCGGGCGCTGCTGCTGGCGCGGGTCGGGGGCGCCCAGGTGTGGGGCGGGCGGTTCGAGGAGGCTCGGGCCCTGCTCGCGGAGGTCGAGGCCGACCCGGGTGAGCCCCGGGCCGAGGCACGGGAGCTGCTGGCGCTGATCGACCATCTGTACGGCTGGCCCGAGCGGGCGGAGCGCAAGGCGCAGGACGCCGGTGGCACCGGGCTCGCGGCGCTGGTGCTGGCGGCCGTGGCCGTCGAACGGGGGGACCTGGACCGGGCGCAGGCGCTGCTCGACGAGCACCGGGGCGGTGGTCCCGGGCTCGAGGAGGCCGTGCGGGGGCTCGTCCTGGCTCAGCTGGCGCTGGCCCGCGGGCATCCTCGTACCGCCGTCACGACGGGGGGCGAGCCCTGGGGGCGGGGGGTCCTGCCCTCGCCGTGGATCGCCGGGGCGCGGGCGGCGCTCGCGCTGGCCGCGGCGCCGGCCGAGCGGCGGGCCGGGGCCGCCGGGACCCTCGCCGACGCGGTCCAGCCCGCGCCGCTCCTCGCGGTCGGCGCGGCCTGGCTGCTGCTCGACGCCGGGCGGGCCGGGGACGCCACCGCGCTGCTCGGCCGGGTCCGGGGCGACCCCCGCGCCGGGCCCGCGGTGACCGTACGGGCCGCACTCGTCAGGGCCCGGCTCGCGGAGCTGGCCGGGGACACGGCGGCCGTACGGCGGCTGGTCGGGCGGGCGCTGTTGGACGGGCGGCGGGAGCGGCTGCGGCGGCCCTTCCTGGACGCCGGGGAGTGGCTCGGGCCGCTGCTCGCCGCGGAGCGGCTGGAGGCGGGGGCGGCGGGCTGGCTGCCGTTCGGGAAGGGGGGCGGGACGGACGACGACGGCGAGGGCGGCGGCGCGGAGCCGGCTGTCGTCGGGGAGCTGAGCGAGCGGGAGCGGGAGGTGCTGCGGCGGCTGGCCGGGATGATGTCGACCGGGGAGATCGCCGCCGACCTGTGTGTCTCGGTCAACACGGTGAAGACCCAGCTCAAGGGCGTGTACCGGAAGCTGGGGGTGAACCGGCGCAACGACGCGGTGCGGCGCGGCCGGGAGCTGGGGCTGCTGTGAGCGAGCCGCCCGCCGGATCAGCTCCGGACCACCCTCGGATCAGCCCCGGATCACCTCCGGTCCACCTCCGGATCAGCCCCGGATCAGCCCCGGACCACCTCCGGATCAGCCCCGGATCAGCTCCAGACCAGCCCCGGACCACCTCCGAATCAGCCCCGGACCACCTCCGAATCAGCCCCGGACCACCTCCGAATCAGCCCCGGACCACCGCCGGACCACCTCCGGACCAGCCCCGGACCACCGCCGGATCACTTCCAGATCAGCCCCGGATCACCTTCGCCGGGTGAGCCCCGCGGTCCGCCCCGGGCCCAGGATCGTACCCATGCGCTACGAGATCCGGGTCGACGGGCTGATGTCGGACACGCTCACGCGCGCGTTCCCGGAGCTGGGGCATGTCGTGATCTCCGGTCAGACCGTGCTGTTCGGGCCGGTCGTGGACGAGGCGCATCTGTACGGGCTGCTGTCCCGGTTCCAGTCGCTGGGGCTGCGGGTGGTGGAGATGCGGCAGCTGCCGGAGACCTGAGCCCCGGCGCTCAGAGGTGTTCCGCGCGGACCCGGCTCTCCTTCACCGCCGTCCCCAGCTCCGCGAAGTCCTGTTCGTTGCGGTCGGCGTAGGACTGGGCGAACTCGGCGAGGGCCCGGTCGAAGCGGTCGCTGCCGCCCAGGTACGCGCCGATGGCGACGGGGTCGCCGGAGCGGGCGTGGGCGCGGGCCAGGGACGCCCCGCACAGCCGGGCGAACAGGGTGAGCATCGGCGGGTCCATGGTCTCGGGGCGGGCGATGCCCTTCCAGTCCCACAGCTGGCGGACGTAGAAGTCCCGGGGCCGGTCGTCGAGGCCGATCACATGGGTCCAGCCGAGGAAGATGTCACTGGTGGTCTGGATCAGCCGCTGGCCGGTGACCACCCGGTGCCCCTCGTTGTCGTAGCCCTCGCCGGCGGTGTGCTCGGCGAGCACCGACGGGCCCGCCTCCTTGGCCTGGAGCAGCAGCGGGTCGTCGTCGTCCCGGCCGAGCAGCAGCAGGACCCAGCAGCGGGTGCCGACGCTGCCCACGCCGACCACCTTGCGGGCCATGTCGACCAGCCGGTAGTGGCGCAGCAGGTGGCGGCGCTCGGCGGGCAGGGTCCGCGCGTAGCTCCCCAGCAGGCCGCGCAGCTCCTTCTCCCGGCCCTCCTCGGACGGGTCGTCCAGGAGCTGTTCGAGGGGGGTGATCAGGGGCGGGTCGGGGGCGATCCGGCGGCCCTCGCCGGTGACCCGGGTCAGCTTCTCGAACGCCCGCATACTGGTCCGGGTCCGGGCCCGCCGCGCCGCCTGTTCGGTACGGCGCTCGGAGCGCGCGTCGAGCGAGGAGCCGAGGAGTTCGCGTACGGCGTCGGCGTCGTCCTGGGCGTACCAGATGTCCAGGGTGCGCATCCCGGCGAACTCCCGTATCCGGCCCCGGTACTCGGCGACACACGCCTGGACCAGGGCGTGCTGTTCCTTGACCGGGTAGCCGTTGGCGCGGGCGGCGATGGCGAGCCCGGCGGCGAGGCGTTTGACGTCCCATTCGAAGGGGCCGGGGTGGGTCTCGTCGAAGTCGTTGATGTCGAAGACGAGACGGCGTTCCGGGGAGGCCAGCAGCCGGAAGTTCAGCGGGTGGGCGTCACCGCAGAGCTGGACGCCCAGGGCGGTGCTCTCCAGGGCGCCCAGGTCGGCCGCCATGATGGCCGCCGCGCCCCGGTAGAAGCGGAACGGGGACTCCATCATGCGGCCGTAGCGCAGCGGCACCAGTTCCTGGACGCGCTCGGCGGACTGCGCCTCGATCACCGCGATCGGGTCGAACCGGTCCGGGGGCGGGTCGAACCGGGCGTGCGAGCCGCGCGGCACGCGCTCGCGCTCCTGCTTGCCGTACGCCGCCCGCTCGGCGGGGGTGAGGGCGGCGGTGAAGTCGTACGCCGTGGCCATGGCCGACCTCCTGTCTGTCCGTTCCCCCGGTCCTTTTCCCCGGGTCCGTTTCCCCCGGTCCGTTCCCCGTACCTTCCAGCTCACCAGAGGTTTCCCCGGCTCACCAGCGGGGGCCGGGATCACCCTCGGCGGGTGACCCGCGCGGCGCCCGGCGGGCGGACCCTCTACCCGAGGGGGACGGCGAAGAGAGATGAGCGCACCCATGAATCTGGCGTACGACTATCCGCTGCTGAGCGCCTTCTGGACCATGCTCCTGTTCTTCCTGTGGATCATGTGGTTCATCCTGCTCTTCCGGGTCGTCCTGGACATCTTCCGGGACGACCGGCTGAGCGGCTGGGCGAAGGCCGGCTGGCTGGCGTTCTGCATCCTGCTGCCCTTCCTGGGCGTGCTGGTGTACGTGATCGCCCGGGGCCGGAACATGGGCCGCCGGGAGATCGAGCAGGCGAGGGCCCAGCAGGCGCAGTTCGACGACTACATCAAGAAGACGGCGTCCGGTGCCGACGCGGGTGCCAAGAGCAGCGCGGACGAGCTGGCCAAGCTGTCGGAGATCCGCGCCCGGGGCGACATCACGGACGACGAGTTCCGGCGGGCGAAGGAGCTGGTGCTGAGCGGGCACGGCGCGGGCGTGAGCGGCGGCGGCGGGGGTCACGCGGGCGGTACGCCTCCGGCGGCGGGTGGCTGAACGGCCGGGTGAGCGGGGTGGCCCCCGGGCGGTGGAGCGCATCCCGCCCGCCCGGGGGTCGCCCCCTGTCCCACCCGGGGGTCACCCCCCGTCACAGAGGTCACCCCCCGTCACAGAGGTCACCTCCCGTCACAGGGGTCAGCCCCCGCTCACCGCCCCGCGTACTCCCGCAGGAACAGCGCCTCCACCCACGCCATGTGCTGGATCTCCGCCGGGTCCACGCTCTCGTTCGGCGCGTGGATCAGGCATCGCGGTTCCTCCACGCCCATCAGGACGATCTCGGCGTCCGGGTAGGTCCCGGCGAGGACGTTGCACAGCGGGATGGAGCCGCCCTGGCCGAGGTGGGCCATGGGCTTGCCGTAGACCTGGCGCATGGCCCGGTCGAGCGCCGCGTACGCCGGGCCGTCGGTGGCGGCGGCGAACGGGGCGCCGCCGCTCTCCGGTGCCACGGTGACCCGGGCGCCCCAGGGCGCGGCCCGGGTGAGATGGCGGGTGAGGGCGTCCTGGGCGGTGGCGGGGTCCGTGCCGGGCGGGATGCGCAGGCTGACCCGGGCACGGGCGGTGGGCGGGACGGCCGCGGCGGAGCCGACGACGGGCGGGCAGTCGATGCCGAGGACGGTGACGGCGGGGCGCGCCCACAGCCGGTCGGCGACCGTGCCGGTGCCGGTGAGCTGGACGCCGTCCAGGACTCCGGCGTCGGCCCGGAAGCGGTCCTCGTCGTAGCCCGCGCCCTGCCAGGTGCCGTCCGCGTCCAGGCCCCGGACGGTGGTGGCGCCGGTCTTGGGGTCGCGCAGGGTGGACAGGAGCTGGACGAGCGCGGCGAGGGCGTCGGGGGCCGGGCCGCCGAACATCCCGGAGTGGATCTCGCCCGCGAGGGTGTCGACGGTGACGACCACATTGGTCATCCCGCGCAGGGTGGTGGTCACCGTGCCGGTGCCGGCCTCGGCGTTGCCGGTGTCGCAGATCAGCAGGGCGTCCGCGCGCAGCTCGTCCGGGTGCTGGGCGACGTACTGCTCCAGGCCGCCGGTGCCCTGCTCCTCGGAGCCCTCGGCGACGAAGGTGACCCCGACCGGGAGGTCGTCGCCGAGCGCCCGCAGGGCGGTCAGATGCATCACGATGTTGCCCTTGCAGTCGGCGGCCCCGCGTCCGTACCAGCGGCCGTCGCGTTCGGTGAGGGTGAAGGGCGGGCTGTGCCAGGCGTCGTCGTCCAGCGGGGGCTGGACGTCGTAGTGGCAGTAGAGGAGGACGGTGGGGGCGCCCTTGACCGGGGGCGGGCGGTGGGCGAGGACGGCGTGGCTGCCGTCGGGGGTCTCGGCGAGCCGGGCGTCGCCGAGGCCCGCCTCGCGGACCGCGTCGGCGACCCAGCGGGCGGCCTTGCGGCACTCCTGCGGCGGGTACTGGCGGGGGTCGGCGACCGACCTGATGGCGACGAGTTCGGCGAGGTCGCGCTGGGCGCGGGGCATCAGCGCGGCGATCTTCTTCCCCAGGTCGGTCATGGCACCTCCAGCTCGGTCATGACACCCCCGGGCCGGTCCTGCGATCCCGGGGCGCTCATGGCGTCCCCCGTACCGTGTTCTCCGTCTTCAGCTGGGCGATCCGGTCCTCGATCTCGTGCAGTTGGTCGGGGCAGTAGATCTCCAGGATCTTCTCCTCGGCCCGCAGCGCCCGCATGTCGCCGATCACCGGCCGCTGGCCGACGAAGGCGGCCCCGTTGGAGACGTCGATCTTCCACAGGGCGGTGCCGAGGGCGCCGCCGGGGTCGTCGCAGACCGGGCCGCCGTCGGTGCCGAGGGTGCGTTCGATGGTGCCGGTGTCGGGGCGCGGGTATCCGGCCTGGACGGCGGCGTCGGCCAGGGCGTTGGCCTTCTTCGCGGACTCGGAGCCGGTCCTGACGGTCTCGTACTGGACCAGTCCGGCGATCACCAGGGCGATCAGCAGGATGATCGCGCCGAGGTAGATCCAGTGGTGCTGGGAGGAGAACAGGGTGCGTTTCATGCCGTGCCCCCTTCGGCCGGTTCCGCCGCCGCGGCCGTCCGCCAGCTCGGCTTGCGCAGCTTCAGGAAGGTGTACGGGATGACCAGGCCGAGGAGGATCAGCCCACCGCCGATGATCCCGATGTACGCCCAGACGCTGCCGCTGCCGAACTGGGAGGGCGGGACGAAGCCGATGACGAGCGCGGCGATCGAGGCGAGCCAGCCGACCGTGCACAGCAGGGTGAGCGCGGGGACGCGGTAGCCGCGCGGATGGTCGGGCTGAAGGCGGCGCAGCCGGACGGCGGCCACGAACATCAGCAGATAGACGATCAGATAGACCTGGGTGGTGATGGTGGAGAAGATCCAGTAGACGCTGGAGACATTCGGGATCAGCGCGTACAGCAGGGCGATGACGGTGGTGACGATCCCCTGGGTGACCAGGATGTTCTGCTGGATGCCGTGCTTGTTGAGCTGCTGGAGGAACGGCGGGAGGTAGCCCTCGCTGCGGGAGATCTCCAGCAGTCCCTTGGACGGTCCGGCCAGCCAGGTCAGCATCCCGCCGAGCGCGGCGGCGACCAGCATGATCGCGGCGATCGGGGTGAGCCAGCCGACATGGAAGTGGGAGAAGAACGCGTCGAACGCCTGCATCACGCCCGCGGTGAGACTGAGCTGGCTGGCCGGGACGACCCAGCTGATGGCCAGCGCGGGCAGGATGAAGATCAGCAGCACCATGCCCATCGCCAGGAACATCGACTTGGGGTACTCCTTCGCCGGGTTCCTGAGCGAGGACACATGGACCGCGTTCATCTCCATGCCGGAGTACGACAGGAAGTTGTTGACGATCAGCACCAGGCTGGCGAGCCCGGCCCACTGCGGCAGCAGATGGTCGGAGGTCATGGGGGCGGAGGACGGGTTGCCCTGGCCGAGGAAGACCATGCCGAGCACCACCAGGATCGTGCCGGGCACCAGGGTGCCGATGATCAGGCCCCAGCTGGACAGTCCGGCCAGCGCCTTGGTGCCGCGTGAGGAGACCCAGACGCCGGTCCAGTACAGGACCATGATGACGATCGCGGTGTAGAGCCCGTTGGAGGCGAGCGACGGGTCGATGACGTACGCGATGGTGCTGGCGACGAACGCCAGCAGGCTCGGGTAGTAGAAGATCGTCATCGCGAACTGGCACCACACGGCGAGGAATCCGAGGGGTTTGCTCAGGCCCTCGCTGACCCACCGGTAGACGCCGCCGGACCAGCCCGAGGCGAGTTCCGCGGAGACCAGCGCGGTCGGCAGCAGAAACACGATCGCCGGGACCAGATAGAGGAACACGCAGGCCAGTCCGTAGACGGCCATCGTGGGGGCGGCGCGCAGACTGGCCACCGAGGCGGTCGTCATCAGGGCCAGCGTGACCCAGGTGAGGGTGGGCGTGGCCGCCGACCCAGCCGACCCAGCCGACCCAGCCCGGTCCCGTTGCCGTTCCCGCTGCCGTGTCCGGGGTTCCTCGGTGGGCAGTTCGGCGGGGACGTCCATCGAACTCATGCGGTCTCCACGGTCTCCATCACCCCTCGCCCCGGACAGGGGAAAAGGGGTTATTTGCCGGAATTACCGCAATTGTGGGGGTCCGCCGGGTCGCTGTCGCCCGCAGGAGGGAACGTCACCCGACTGGCCCAGCCACGTCAGGTCCCGGACCGGACCCGCCGCTGCCCTATCGTGACCGACATGCACGCCTACACCATCGGTCAGGCCGCCCGGCTGCTCGGCGTCAGCCCGGACACCGCCCGGCGCTGGGCGGACGCGGGCCG
The DNA here is from genome assembly GCF_040652095.1 of Streptomyces sp. NPDC048290. Classification (NCBI taxonomy): domain Bacteria; kingdom Bacillati; phylum Actinomycetota; class Actinomycetes; order Kitasatosporales; family Streptomycetaceae; genus Streptomyces; species Streptomyces sp. NPDC048290. The sequence goes on along the minus strand of NZ_JBEZLM010000037.1, from coordinate 51,629 downwards.
GGTCGCCACCCATCGCGACGAGGCCGGACGCCGGTTCATCGACGGCACGGACCTCGCCGCGTTCTCGGTGGAGCTGGCCAAGGCCGGACCCCCCGTCCCGGGCGACGAGGAGACGTCCCGCACCTCCGTGCGCAACGCCTTCCCCGGGATCGTCACCGCGATCAAGCTCGGTGATGTGGCCGCCCAGGTGGAGATCCAGGCCGGACCGCACCGGCTGGTCTCCCTGCTCACCCGGGAGGCGGTGGACGAACTGGGCCTGGAGGTGGGCATGGAGGCCACCGCCCGGGTCAAGTCGACCAATGTGCACATCGACCGGGCCTGACCGGGCCTGACCGGGCCTGACCGGGCCCGTCGGAGCGGTTCTCCGGGCCGCTACTTCGTCACCGAGTAGGAGTGCGCGCCCGTCCCGGCCAGCGCGCCGCCGTCCACGATCAGATACTCGTCGCGGATCGGGCGGCCGGTGAGGAAGGACTCCAGGATCTCCCGGGTGCCCGCCGCGTAACGGGTCTGCGCGGAGAGCGAGGAGCCGGAGATGTGCGGGGTCATACCGTGGTGCGGCATGGTCCGCCAGGAGTGGTCGGCGGGGGCGGGCTGCGGATACCAGACATCACCGGCGTACCCGGCGAGCTGCCCGGACTCCAGGGCCCGCACCACCGCGTCCCGGTCCACGATCAGTCCGCGCGCGGTGTTGATCAGATACGCGCCCCGCTTCATCGTGCCCAGCAGCGCGTCCCCGAACAGGCCCTCGGTCTCCGGGTGCAGGGGCGCGTTGATGGTGATGACATCGCAGTGCGGGGCCATGTCGGCGGTGCTCTCGTGCCAGGTCAGCCCCAGCTCCCGCTCCACCGCCGCAGGCAGCCGGTGCCGGTCGGTGTAGTGCAGCCGTACGTCGAAGGGGGCGAGGCGGCGCAGCACCGCCAGCCCGATCCGCCCGGCGGCGACCGTCCCGACGTGCATCCCCTCCAGGTCGTACGAGCGGGCCACGCAGTCGGCGATGTTCCAGCCGCCGTCCCGCACCACCTGGTGGGACGGGAGGTAGTTGCGCACCAGGGACAGCGTCATCATCACCACATGCTCGGCGACGCTGATGCTGTTGCAGTACGTCACCTCCGCGACCGTCACCCCGTGCGCGATGGCCGCGTCCAGGTCGACATGGTCGGAGCCGATGCCCGCGGTGACCGCCAGCTTCAGGTTCGGGGCGGCGGCGATCCGCTCGGCGGTGAGGTACGCGGGCCAGAACGGCTGGGAGATCACGATGTCCGCGTCGGCCAGCTCCCGGTCGAACACCGAGTCCGGGCCCTCCTTGTCGGAGGTGACGACGAGGGTGTGCCCGGCCTTCTCCAGGAAGCCGCGCAGCCCCAGCTCCCCGGAGACACTGCCCAGCAACTGGCCGGGGGTGAAGTCGACCGCCTCGGGGGTGGGGGCGGTCTGGCCGCCGGGGTAGCGGTCGATCACGGGGAGGTCGTCACGGGCGTACGTCGTCGGATATCCGTCGGTCGGGTCGTCGTACAGGACGCAGAGCACCTTGGCCATGGTCGCGGCTCCTCAACTTCCGTAGCGGTGACTGGCGTTGTGCCAGAAGGGCCTTGCGGGAAGGTGGGTTTCACCATCCTCCGGCACGTTCGCCCAGGTCAAAGCGGACCTTGCTATGCGGGGATAGGCGTCGGCTATGAGGTCCGGTCATGGGGCTCGGGCGGGCTCGGGCTGGCGGGCTCGGGCTACGGGGTCGCGCCGGGGCGCAGATAGCTGTGCAGCATGGCGTCCAGCGCGGTCCGTACGTCCGCCTCGCGGGCCACCGTCAGCAGCGCGCGGGCCAGCACCGACTGGGGTTCGCTGCGGGCGACGACCAGTCCGACCCGTGGGCCGTGCGCGGGACCCTGGAGCGGTACGACCCGCATCCCGTCCGGCACCCCGAACAGATGCAGCCAGGCGTGCGAGACCACGCTCGACCAACGGCCGCCCGGCAGATGGGCGTAGAGCCCGGCCACGCTGTCCGACTCGATGGCGGGCGCGGCCACGGCCCCGTCGGCGGCGAAGCACTCGTCGATGATCCGCCGGTTGCGCATCCTCGGGGACAGCAGGCACAGCGGCAGCGCGGCGGCCTGCGACCAGCGGGCCGAGTCCAGCGTGCCGAGCGGGCCGCCGACCGGGGTGAGCAGCATGTACCGCTCCTCGTACAGCGGCAGACCGCTGACCCGGCGCAGGGCGTCGTCGTCGAGATAGGTCATCGCCGCGTCGAGTTCGAACTCCGCGAGCCCGTGCCGGATCTCCGCCGACGACAGCGACTCCACCCGCACCCCGGCGTTCGGATGCCGGTCGCAGAACGGGGTGGTGAGCAGCGACGCCACGGGCAGCGCGGTCGGTACGACGCCCAGCCGCAGGGTGCCGGTCAGTCCACCGCGCAGCGCCGACAGCTCCTGGCGCAGGGCGTGCCGCTCGGCCAGCATCCGGTGCGCCCAGGCGAGCACCACCTCGCCCTCCGGGGTGAGTCCCTCGTAGCGGCGGCTGCCGCGCCGGACCAGGGGCACGCCCAGTTCGTGTTCGAGCCGGCGGATCGCGGCGGACAGGGAGGGCTGGGAGACATAGCAGGCGGCTGCCGCGCGGGCGAAGTGCCGTTCCCTGGCGAGCGCGACGAGGTACTCCAGCTGACGCAGCACGGGTCGACGGCTCCTCGGGTCGCGCCGGGTCAGCCGCCGCGGACGGCCCGGCTCAGGAAGTGGTGCGGGGCGTCCTCGTAGTGGACCGGACGCCAGCCCGCCGCCGCCAGCGCCGGGTACAGGTTGTCCCGGGCCAGCGGGTCCGCCGGGTCCAGGGGGCGGCCGTGGCGGGCGGCCCGTTCGGCGCGGCCGGAGGGGTGGAACAGCAGCAGCACCCCGCCGGGGGCGGTGACCCGGGCCCACTCCCGCAGCGCGGCGGGCGGGTCGGGTACGTGGTCGACCAGCCCGGCGCTGAAGACGCCGTCCACCGCGCCGGGCGCCAGCGGCAGCCGGCAGGCGTCCGCCAGCAGCAGCCGGGCCAGCGTCTGGCGGCCCTCGTGGACGGTGGCGGCGAGCATCGCCGGGGTGACATCGACGCCGAGGACCGTTCCGGCGGGCCCGACCCCGGCGCGCAGCGCGGGCAGCGCACGGCCGCTGCCGCAGCCCACGTCCAGCGCCCGCTGCCCGGGACGCAGTCCCATCCGGGCGACGGCCGCCGCGTACCGGGGGCCGTCGGCGGCGAACCGGGCCTCCCAGTCGGCGGCGCGGGCGGTGAAGAAGGCCCGGGTCGCCAAGTGCGCGGCGGGCAGCGGGGGCGGGGTCTTCGGGGGTGTCGGGGGCGGGGTGGTCGGGGTGGTCGGGGGCGGTGTCGTCGGGGGCGGGGTCACCAGGTGTCGGCCCTCCTCGGGTAGCCGCCGTCCACATGGACGGTCTCGATGCCGCTGATGTGCCGGGCGCCGCAGCGGTCCTGGGGCAGCACGAGCTGGGGTCCGACCCGGTCCAGGGCGTGGCCGTCGAGGGTGACGCCGAGCAGCACCGGGGCGCGGCCGAAGTCGGGGTCGATCTCCGCCCAGCTGAGCAGCGCGTGATGGCCGTCGGCGCCGCGTACGGCGATCAGGAAGCGCAGCCGGTCCTTGCGGCGGACGGGGTCGAAGGCCGGGCGGGCGTCGCTGAGCACCTGGTGCAGCAGCGGGCCGGTGAAGCGGTGGTGCTGGACGCCGCTGGTGGCGCACTCGAAGGCGACCTCGGCCCGGTGCTGGGGCCAGTCGAGCAGATCGGGCACCGTCAGCCGGGCCGGGCGGGCCAGATCGCCGGTGAGCGTGAGTTCGGCGAGCGGACGGGCGGCCGGACCGGTGGCTGCGAGGGACTGACTCACGGGCTACCACCTCCCGGTTGACGGTACCCGGACCAGCCGTCCGTACAAACGCACATGCGAGGCATATCGAGAAGTGATTTGGCTCATGCGATGCGACAGAAGACTTTTCCCTAGCAAGTGCGTCAGTATCATCGGGACATGCACACCTATCGGATCGGGACCGCCGCCGCCCTGCTGGGCGTCAGCGTGGACACCGTGCGGCGACTGGTGGACGGCGGCAAACTCACCGCCGAACGCGATGAGCTGGGCCATCGGATCATCCCGGGGCCGTCTCTCGCGGCCTATGCGCGCGCCGCCCGGCGCTCGGAGCAGGAGTCGGCCGGTTCCTCGGCCCGCAACCGGCTGTCCGGCATCGTCACCGAGGTGCTCCTCGGCGATGTGTCGGCGCAGGTGGAGATACAGGCCGGGCCGTTCCGGGTGGTGGCGATGGTCAGCCGTGAGTCGGCGGAGGAACTGTCGCTGGAGCCGGGCGTACCGGCGGTCGCGGTGATCAAGTCGACCAATGTGGTCGTCGAGCGGCCGTAGACCGGTCGGCCGCGTAGGCGGGCCGAGCTGGTGGGCCGGGCCGGTGGGCCGGAGAGGTCGGCTCCACCGGTCCTCCGGGCTGGTGGGCATGACAGAGGATCAGGTCGCGAGACCTGCGGACGCGTCCGTCCAGGACGAGAGGGAGTAGCCCCGTGATAACCCGTTTCGCGCACCCGACCCGGCGGTCACTGCGGCTGGCGGGCGTCGGCGCCGCCGCCGTGCTCACGCTCAGCGCCTGCTCGGACTCGTCCGGCTCCGACTCGGCGGCGGACTCCTCCGCAAGCCCCTCGGGCTCCGCCTCCGCCGGGCTGTCCGGCGACGTCACCGTGTTCGCGGCGGCCTCGCTCCAGGAGAGCTTCGAGGAACTCGGCCGCCAGTTCGAGCAGGCCCACCCGGGCACCACGGTCACCTTCAACTTCGCGGGCAGCGACGCCCTCGCGGCCAGCATCACCGAGGGCGCGCCCGCCGATGTGTTCGCCTCGGCCAGCCCCCGCACCATGAAGATCGTCACGGACGCCGGGGACGCGGAGGGCACACCCGCCACCTTCGCCCGCAACCAGCTGGAGATCGCCACCCTGCCGGGCAACCCGGAGAACATCGACTCCCTCGACGACCTCACCGACCCCGACCTCCAGGTCGTGCTGTGCGACGAGGCCGTGCCCTGCGGCTCCGCCGCGGCGACCGCGCTGGAGGCCGCCGACCTGGAGCTGACCCCCGTCTCCTACGAGGAGGACGTGCGGGCCGCGCTGAACCGGGTGGTGCTGCGCGAGGCGGACGCGGCGCTCGTCTACCAGACCGATGTACGGGCGGCCGGGGACGACGTGGAGGGCGTGGACTTCCCGGAGGCCGCCGACGCCATCAACGACTATCCGATCGCCCTGCTGGGCGAGGCGCCCAACCCGGACGCCGCCGCGGCCTTCATCGAGCTGGTGCGGTCCGCCGAGGGACAGCAGGTGCTGACCGGGGCCGGGTTCCTCCAGCCGTGACCTCCCCTTCCCCGGGCAAGGCGAGCGCCGCGGACACCGTCACCGGTGGCCCGCGGCGCCGCCGCGTCGGCACCCGGCGCCGGGGCAAGGCCGCCGGGACCGTACCCCTCGCGCTGCTGCTGCCCGCCCTGGTCGCCCTGGCGTTCCTGGTCGTCCCGCTGATCGCGCTGCTGATCCGGGCGCCCTGGCAGAGCATGCCGGAGCTGCTGAGCAGTACGGAGGTCTGGCAGGCGCTCAGGCTGTCGCTGCTCTGCGCGACCCTGGCCACCCTGATCTGTCTGCTGTTCGGGGTGCCGCTGGCGTGGCTGCTGGCCCGGGTCGACTTCCCCGGCCGGGGCTTCGTCCGGGCGCTGGTCACCCTGCCGCTGGTGCTGCCGCCGGTGGTCGGCGGTGTCGCCCTGCTGATGGCGCTGGGCCGCAACGGGGTGGTGGGCCGCCATCTGGACGCCTGGTTCGGGGTGACCCTGCCGTTCACCACCACCGGCGTGGTGATCGCGGAGGCGTTCGTGGCGATGCCGTTCCTGGTGATCAGTGTGGAGGGCACCCTGCGCGCCGCCGACCAGCGCTACGAGGAGGCCGCGACGACCCTCGGGGCGTCCCGCTTCACCGCGTTCCGCCGGGTGACGCTGCCGCTGATCGCGCCCGGGGTCGCGGCGGGCGCGGTCCTCGCCTGGGCCCGCGCGCTCGGCGAGTTCGGCGCGACCATCACCTTCGCCGGGAACTTCCCGGGCCGTACGCAGACCATGCCGCTGGCCGTCTACCTCGCCCTCCAGAGCGACCCGGAGGCGGCCATCGCCCTCAGTCTGGTGCTGCTCGCCGTGTCCATCGCGGTCCTGGCCGGACTGCGCGACCGCTGGATGGCCCCGTCATGACCGACCCCCGCGCACAGCCCACGGCCGGTACGGAAGCCGACCTCCACGGACGGCCCGCCGCCGGTACGGAAACCGGTCGCCGCGCACGATCCACCGCCGGTACGGAAGCCGACCCCCGCGAACAGACGGCACCCGGTACGGGACTTGACGCCCGGCTGGTGGTGGAGCGCGGCTCCTTCCGGCTGGACGTGACCCTCACCGCCCGGCCCGGGGACGTGGTCGCGCTGCTCGGCCCGAACGGCGCCGGGAAGACCACCGCCCTGCGCGCGCTCGCCGGGCTCGTCCCGCTCAGCGACGGCCATCTGCGGCTGGACGGCCGGGAACTGGACCGTACGCCCCCGGAGGCCCGCCCGGTCGGCGTGGTCTTCCAGGACTATCTGCTGTTCCCGCATCTGAGCGCGCTGGACAATGTGGCGTTCGGCCCGCGCTGCCACGGCACCGGCAAGGCCGAGGCCCGCGCCCAGGCCGCCGAGTGGCTGGCCCGGATGGACCTCACCGCGCACAGCGCCAAGAAGCCCCGCAAGCTGTCCGGCGGCCAGGCCCAGCGGGTCGCGCTGGCCCGCGCCCTGGCCACCCACCCCCGGCTGCTGCTCCTGGACGAGCCGCTGGCCGCGCTGGACGCCCGTACCCGGCTCGACGTCCGGGCCCAGTTGCGGGGCCATCTCGCCGACTTCGAGGCGGTCGCCGTACTGGTCACGCATGATCCGCTGGACGCGATGGTGCTGGCGGACCATCTGGTGGTGATCGAGGACGGCGGGATCGTCCAGGAGGGCGCCCCCACCGACATCGCCCGCCGCCCGCGCACCGACTACATCGCCCATCTGGTCGGCCTCAACCTCTACCGGGGCACGGCCGGGGGGCACACGGTCCGGATCGCCGACGGTCCCGAGATCACCACCTCCGAGGAGCTGACCGGCCCGGTCTTCGTGGCGTTCCCGCCGACCGCCGTCACCCTGCACCGCACCCGCCCGACCGGCGCGAGCGCCCGTAACCTCTGGCACTGCGCGGTGGCCGGGATGGAGACCCACGGCGACCAGTTCCGGGCGGCGCTGACCGGCGAACTGTCGGTACTGGCCGACCTCACCACGGTCGCGGCGGCGGAGCTGGACCTGCGGCCGGGGGTCGAGGTGTGGGCGTCGGTGAAGGCGGCGCAGACCCACGCGTATCCGGCCTGAGGGTCCCTTATTCCTGGATGGGAACGGTGGGCGTGGGACTCGGCCGCCCGGTGACGGGCGCCGAGCCCAGCGGGGTCCTGCGGCTGTCGGGGGTGACGGCGTCGTCCGACGGCCGCAAGGTGGACGACGGCGACACATGGCCGGGGTCGGAGGGGTCGACGGGATCGGAGGGGCTGGACGCCGAGGGCGTCGGGTACGGCGTCGGTTCCGGCGCTCCCGTGGGCGTGGGCCCCGGCGCCAGGGGGACGGTCGGCTGCTGCCGGGGTCCCTCGGGGACCGAGCCGCGCACCACCGGCAGGGCGATCAGCACCGCGACCGCGCCCGCCAGTCCCGCACCGGCGGCGGTCCGCAGCAGCCTGCGGCGGGCGGCGGTCCGCCGGATCGCCTCGTAGCGGCCGGGCGGCACGGCGAGCCGGTCCCCGGCGGCGGGACGCAGGATCACGGCGAGCGGGTCGTCCTCGCCGGATCCGGGTCCCGGGTCAAGGCGTGTGGTCAAGGCTTCTCCTCAGATGGACGCGGAGCAGTTCGCGGGCCGCGTGCAGATCGGCCTTGACGGTCCCTTCCTTGCGGCCGGTCAGCGCGGAGACCTCCCGGATCGGCATGTCGGCGTAGTAGTGCAGCAGGATCGGCACCCGCAGCCGCTCCGGCAGCGACTGCACCAGCATCCGCACCGAGGGGTCGGCCGGTTCGGTGTGCGGACGGACCGCCGCCTCGTGCCCGGCCCGGCGGATCGCCCGCCGCTCCCGCTCCAGTCTGCGCCAGTGGTCCCGGACCAGGTTCGCGGCGGTGACATAGACGAAACCGCGGGGCTCCTCGACCTTGGTCCAGCGGGCCCAGAGCCGGGTGAACGCCTCCGACGCGATCTCGTGCGCCGTCTCGTCGTCGTCCACGAGACGGCGGCACCAGCCGGCCAGACGCGGGTAGAGGACGGCGAACAGCTCCGACGCCGCGCTCTCACGGGACCGTTTCAACGTTCTCCAAGGTCGTGGGGGGTGGATCTGCGCCGGGTCGTGCTGGGTCTTGCCGGTCTTCGCGGAGCAAGAGGCGGGACCGGTGCCGGGCGTTCCCTCCGGCGGCGCCGGTCCCGCCCCCGGGGTCCGCGTCAGGCGTCGGCGCGCGCGGCGAAGACGATCACGTTGTCCCGGTACTCGTCGTCGCCGGTACGGGGCCCACCGCAGGTGATGAGCCGCAGCTCGGGCCGGTCCACGTCGCCGTACACGGCGTCCGTCGGGAAGTCGGCCTTGCGGACCGTGCGCAGGGAGGTGACGGCGAACTCGGCCTCGGTGCCGTCGCCGAGCCGGGCCTTGACGGTGTCACCGCGGCGCAGCCTGCCGAGGTCGCGGAAGACGCCGTCGCCGAACTCACCGACCGTGACATGCCCGAGGATGACGGAGGGGCCCAGCTCGCCCGGCACCGGGGAGTGCCCGTACCAGCCCGCCCGGTCGTGCTCGGTGACCGGCGGCACCTCGATGGTCCCGTCGGCCGCGAGACCGAGCCGGATGACCGGGGTGTCGACCTCGATCGCCGGGATGGTCAGCCGGACGGGGACCGAACGGCCGGACCCGCCGCCGGACTTCGCCGGGCCGCCGTCCGCCGCCGCACGCTCCGGCTCGTCGTCCCCGCCTCCGCACCCGGCGAGCAGGGTGGCGGTGGTGGCGGTGGCCGCGAGGGTGAACGCGCGCCGGGACAGCAGTGCCGAGGTCATGCCCCGGAGCCCGGACCGTCCACGGCGAACACACCGGTGTCGGGGGCGCCGCTGGGCACCACGGAGACCTGGCCGTCCCGGGTGGGGGCGTCGGCCGGGAGGGTGGGCGACGGGACCGGCGTGGCACGGTCGGTGGGCGCGACGGTCGGCGTCGGCTCCGCGGCGTCGCTCGGCGCGACGGAGACGGTGGGGGTGGGGGTGGGGGTCGCCGGGCTGGGGTCGGTGGCGAAGGCGGGGGCGGCACCCGCGAGGACGGCGGTGCACAGCAGTGCCACGGCACTGAGGACGGTACGGCGCATCAGGTCGCTCTCTTTCATCGGACGTCATCGGACGTCATCGGACGTCATCGGACGTCACCGTCGCGGCCGGTGGGACGCGGACGGGACGGTGCCGACGGATCGAGCGGAGAGACGAGCCGGAAGCGGGACGGGTTGTAAAGAGATGGCAAAGCCGGTGCCTTGTACCGGCGGAGGGGTGCCCCGCCGGTACAGGGCACACCCCTCCCGTCCCTCAGGCCGCGTGGTCCAACTGGGCCGTCAGCGTGGCGCGGGCGCGGGCCACCCGGGACCGGACCGTGCCGACGGGGCAGTCGCTGACCTCGGCGGCCTCCGCGTACGGCAGTCCGAGGAGCTGGGTGAGGACGAACGCCTCCCGGCGCTCCGGCGGCAGCGCTGCCACCAGGTCGAGCAGCGCGACCCCGTCGTCGAAGCCGGGCAGCCCGCGCGGCTGGGCGAGTTCGACGGCGAGCTGCCAGTCGGCGGTGTCGGACGGCCGGGGCCGGGCGGCGGCGTACCGGTAGCTGTCGATCACGGCCCGCCGGGCGATGGACAGCAGCCAGGCACGTGCCGAGGACCGCCCCTCGAACCGGTGCAGACTGCCGAGCGCGCGCAGAAAGGTGTCCTGCGCGAGATCGTCGACGGCCTGCGGATCGGCGCACAGATGGGCGACATAGCGCAGCACATCGCGGTGCAGGGCGCGGACGAACCGTTCGACGGCGAGCGCGTCACCGCCCCGGGCGGCGAGCGCGAGGGCGGTCGTCACATCGTCCAGAGCGGGCTGCGCGGCTCTGTCGCGGGGGGCCTCGGTGTGGGTGATCACCAGTGGTTCCTTCAGGGTGGACCGGACACCGGGCCGTCGGAACGCGCGAGCGCGGACGGTCCGGTGCCACGGTGAGCAGGCGGGGAGCGCCGTACGGCCCGGAGAGACCACGGGCGTACGGCGGTGACCCGGGGCGGCGCGGACGGCGGCCCCGGGCGAACCGGCTGTCGTCAGACGACAGCGGTCCCCGCGGGCGGTCCCCTGGAGGTGATCGCGTGGGCGAGCAGCGGTGCGCGCGGGTCGTCGCCGGTGTCCCGGCGCCGGGCCGGACCGGACGGCGGCGCCCCGGCCGCGAGCGGCACCGCCGCGAACAGCAGCCGCAGCGGAGCGGCGAGCCATCCGGCGACGGTCCGCAGGATGCGGAAGGCGGCCCGTTCGCCGAAGGCCAGCCACAGCCCGCTGAGCAGGGCGGCGAGCAGGTGGGCGGCGTACATGCCGAGCGAGGAGGTGTCGGCGGCGTGCCCGTGCCCCATGTCAGCCATCCCGGCCATACCGGTCATGCCGCCCATGCCATCCATGTGGCTCATATGGGTCATGGAGGGCATGGAGGGCATGGAAGGCATGTGGTTGAGGGGGTCGGGAGCGGCGGTGGCGGACTGGGCCAGGGTGAACGCGGAGTGCAGCAGGGTCTGGGCCAGCACGGCGACGGCGATGACCAGCCCGGGGCCGCGCTCCCGTCCGGCGAGGCACCACCCGGCGCCACCGGTCGCCGCGAACCCGGCGGCGAGCGTCCAGCCGGGCACCTGGCTGCCGGACATCAGCACATGGCCCACGGCGGCGAGCAGCACACAGACGGCCGCGAACAACGCGGCCCTCGTCGTGCGCGAACACCACCCTGCGGCCATGGCGCCTCATCCTCGCATCCGCGTCCGGGCGTCGGACGAAGGGCGTCCCCGAATACGGACGGCACTCCTCCGGCGCTCGATCCCACGCACGTGATCCACCACACGTCTGCCCACTGGGGAGGGTAGGGAATCCCGCCGTCCGGGAAAAGGTCTAGACCGAAAGGAAATCGTCCGGCCGTGCGAACGGGCCGTGTCGTAGCCTCCCCGGTCCCCCGCTCGTTGGCCAAGCGGCGCGGGGCGAACCGCCGGAACGAGCCATCCGCCCCCGCCGGTTGGTCCGACGGTCGACCTGGTCGAGAGGCGCGCAATGAGCGAGACGGACGTTTCCACGGCAGCGGCGACGACGACGCCGTCCCCCCGCGAGTGGGTGTACAGCGCCCCCGCGTCCGGTCTGCGCCCCGGGGACCACGCCCTGCTGCACGGCCGCCCCGCCCGGATCGTCACGGTCACGGTCGACCGGGACACCGTCCGCCTCACCGGCGTCGATCTGTTCACCCGGGAGGCCCGTGAGACCCGGTGCGGCCGGGACGCGTCCGTCGAGGTGCCCGTCGTCACCCGCACCCAGTATCTGCTGCGGGACATCACCGACGGGCGGCTCTCGCTGCTGGTGGAGACCACGGGCGAGACCCGCCAGGAGATCCCGCTGCCCGACGGACCACTGGGCACGGAGATCGCCGCCGCCTTCACGGCGGGCAGCGCGCTGTACGTCACGGTCACGGCGGCGATGGGCCGGGAAGCGGCATCGGGCTGCCGCGCGGCCCGACCGAAAGCCCCGTAAACACCTCCAGGGCAGGAACCGTCAGTCCCCGCCGCCGCCCACCGTGAAGCCGACCACCGACCCGCCGCCCTCCCTCCGGTGGGCGAACGGCGTGCCCCCGTGGGCGAGCGCCACCTCGCGGACGATCGACAGCCCGAGCCCCGACCCCGGCAGGGCGCGGGCGTCGGCGGCCCGGAAGAACCGGTCGAAGACCCGGACGAGATCGGCGTCCGCGACCCCCGGCCCCCGGTCCAGCACCTCCACCCGTACCGTCCCCGGCCGGGCCGGACCGGCGACGACGATCTCGATCGGCGCGGTCCCGCCCCGGTCGAACTTGGCCGCGTTCTCCACCAGATTGGTCAGTGCCCGCGTCAGCAGTTGCGGGCGCCCCACGGTCGTGGTGTCCCCGGCGGCCCGCAGCACGATCCGGCGTCCGGTGCGGCGGCGCCCGGCGGCGGCCACGTCCTCGGCGAGTTCGGCGAGGTCGACACGGCGCGGGGGCTCGGTGTCGGACTGTCCGGCGGCCAGCTCCACCAGTTCGTTCACCAGGTCGGTCAGCTCACGCGCCTCGTCGCCGAGGTCGGCGACCAGCTCCTCCCGGGTCTCCGGGGGCAGTTCGTCGATCCGGCGCAGCAGCGAGATGTTGGTCCGCAGCGAGGTCAGCGGGGTGCGCAGCTCGTGCCCGGCGTCCTGGACCAGCCGCCGCTGGTCTTCCTCGGACTGGGCGAGGCGGCCCAGCATCCGGTCGAAGGCCCGGCCGAGCCGCCCCACCTCGTCGCTCCCGGCGACGGGGACGTCGATGCCGAGCCGCCGGGTCCGGGCCACCGCCTCCGCGGCCGAGGTGAGCAGCACCAGCCGTCGGGTGATCCGCCGGGCCAGCCACCAGCCGAACAGCCCGGCGGCGGTCACCACGGCCGCCATCAGCAGCAGGGTGCGCCGCTGGAGGTCGCGCAGCAGATCCTCGGTGTCGCTGAACTCCTGCGCCACCTGCACCGCGCCCCGTGAGTCGCCGAGCGCGACGGTGGCGATCCGGTACACGTCCCCGCCGACGTCCACGTCCTTGTGCACGACCAGCCGCCCGGCGCCGGTCGCCGCCGCGATCCGCCGGTCCCCGTCGGTCACCGGCAGCCCGGGGCTGCCCGGGTCGACGACGGCGCCGTCCGCGCCGAGCACCTGCACATCGGTGCGGGCCGGGCGGACCAGATCGTGGCCGGGGGCGGAGGAGGAGAAGTCCTGCGGGGTCATCCGGCGCTCGCGCACCTCGCCCTGGAGGTCGCGGACCACCTCGTCGAAGACTGACTGCTTGTCCACCCGCAGCAGCCGGGCGGCGGAGCTGTAGGACAGGATGCCGACCAGGACCGTGACGGCCGCCGCGACCAGCGCGAACGACACGGCGAACGTGGTCCGCAGGTTGAGCAGCCGGGGCAGCCGCCCGCTGCGGCCGGGCCCCACTCAGTCCTCCCGCAGCACGTAACCCACGCCGCGGACCGTGTGGATCAGCTGGGGGGCGCCGGGCTCGTCCAGCTTGCGGCGGAGGTAGCCGACGTAGACGGCGAGGTTCTTGGAGCCGGGGCCGAAGTCGTAGCCCCAGATCCGGTCGTAGATGGTGGAGTGGTCGAGGACGATCCCCTCGTTGCGGACCAGCAGCTCCAGCAGCTCGAACTCGGTCCGGGTCAGCTCCAGCTCCCGCCCGCCGCGCCAGACCCGGCGCGCCTCGGGGTCCATCCGCAGCCCGGCGGCGGTGAGCTGCCGGGCGGCTACGGCGGGGGAGGCGGGTGCGGGGGCGGGGGCGGGGGCCGGGGCGGGTGCGGGGGCGGGTTTCGGCTCCACGGCCCGCTCACCGACCGGCAGGTCCACGGCGTCCGGCCCGTCCGACCCGTCGGCGACCCGCCCGTTCCCGTTCCCGTTCCCGTCGGTGCGCCGCAGCAGCGCGCGGAGCCGGGCGAAGACCTCCTCGACGTCGAACGGCTTGACGACATAGTCGTCGGCGCCCGCGTCCAGGCCCGCGATCCGGTCCTGGGTCTCGACCAGCGCGGTCAGCATCAGGATGGGCGTGCGGTCGCCCTCGGCGCGCAGCACCCGGCAGACCTGGAGGCCGTCGATGCCGGGCATCATCACATCCAGCACCAGCACGTCCGGCGGGGTGCGATGGGCGCTGGCCAGCGCCTCGATCCCGTCGGCGACCGCGGTCACCCGGTAGCCCTCCAGGGTGAGGGCACGCTCCAGGGCATTCCGGATCGCGCGGTCGTCTTCGGCGAGGAGCACAGTCGGGGCCACGGACCCAGTGTGGCAAAACCCGGGGGGCGCCCACCTTGTCATGCGCCCGCTGGGTCGGCTTCTTACTGGCCTCTCACCCGGCCCGCCGCCCCCGCCGGACGGCCCGGGTGACGGATGTCTCAGCCCTGCCGCAGCGCGGCCAGCCGCTGCTCGAACGGGACCACCTCGAACGCCGCGTCGGACAGCGCGGCCGGGCTCCGCTCCGGCGACCGCCCGCCGACCGGGCGCGCCCCGGTCACAGCGGCCCCGGCGCCGACGCCGGCGCCCATCAGCGCCGCCAGCTCCGCCGCCGCCCGCTCGATCCGCGCCTCAAGACCTTCCGCGCCCCAGTCCTCCGAGGCCGCGTACACCCCGGTCGGCACGACCGCGGCCCGCAGATAGGAGAAGAGCGGGCGCAGGGCGTGGTCCAGCACCAGGGAGTGCCGGGCGGTGCCGCCGGTCGCGGCGATCAGCACCGGCTTCCCGTCCACCGCGTCCTTGTCGAGCACGTCGAAGAACGACTTGAACAGCCCGCTGTACGACGCCGTGAACACCGGGGTGACCACGATCAGCCCGTCCGCGCCGGTCACCGCGTCCAGCGCGGCGGTGAGCGCGCGGCCGGGGAAGCCGCTGGTGAAGTTGTGGGCGATCGCCACGGCCAGCTCCCGCAGCTCCACCACTCGCACCTCGACCGGGCCGGACGCGGCCCGCCCGGTGGCGGCGGCGAGCCGGTCGGCCAGCAGCCGGGTGGACGAGGGCACGCTCAGCCCCGCCGAGACGACGACCAGCTTCATACGCCGCTCACCTCCGCCTTGCTCTCCGTGGTCCGCTCCGCCGCCACCAGCGAGGCGTGCGTGGGTGCCTCGGGTGCCTCGGGCGAGCGGCCCTTCGCGAACTCCTCGCGCAGCACCGGCACGACCTCCTCGCCGAGCAGGTCGAGCTGCTCCAGGACGGTCTTCAGCGGCAGCCCGGCGTGGTCCAGCAGGAACAGCTGGCGCTGGTAGTCACCGGCGTACGCGCGGAAGGCGAGGGTCTTCTCGATCACCTGCTCCGGCGTGCCCACGGTCAGCGGGGTCTGCTCGGTGAAGTCCTCCAGCGAGGGCCCGTGTCCGTAGACCGGCGCGTTGTCGAAGTACGGCCGGAAATCCCGGACCGCGTCCTGCGAGTTCTTCCGCATGAACACCTGTCCGCCGAGCCCGACGATCGCCTGCTCGGGCGTGCCGTGCCCGTAGTGGGCGAAGCGGCGGCGGTACAGCTCGACCATCCGCTTGGTGTGGTCGGCGGGCCAGAAGATGTTGTTGTGGAAGAAGCCATCCCCGTAGTAGGCGGCCTGCTCGGCGATCTCCGGCGACCGGATCGAACCGTGCCAGACGAACGGGGCCACGCCGTCCAGGGGCCGCGGCGTGGATGTGAAGCCCTGGAGCGGCGAACGGAACTTGCCCTCCCAGTCGACCACGTCCTCCCGCCAGAGCCGGCGCAGCAGCGCGTAGTTCTCGATGGCCAGGTCGATGCCGTCCCGGATGTCCTGGCCGAACCAGGGGTAGACCGGGCCGGTGTTCCCGCGCCCCATCATCAGGTCGACACGGCCGTCGGCGAGCTGCTGGAGCATCGCGTAGTCCTCGGCGATCTTCACCGGGTCGTTGGTGGTGATCAGCGTGGTGGACGTGGACAGGATCAGCCGCTCGGTGCGGGCGGCGATGTACCCGAGCATGGTCGTCGGGGAGGACGGCACGAAGGGCGGGTTGTGGTGCTCGCCGGTGGCGAACACGTCCAGGCCCACTTCCTCGGCCTTGAGCGCGATGGCGACCATGGCCTTGATCCGCTCGCGCTCGGTCGGTGTCCGTCCCGTGGTCGGGTCCGGAGTGACATCCCCGACGCTGAAGATCCCGAACTGCATGGTCACTCACCCTCCAGGTTGTTTACGGTTCAACTATATCCGGAGAACGAGCCGCCCCTCGCCCCTATTCCCGCCCCGACCTCACCCCCGCCCGGCCCACCCCGGGTCACGGCCGGTCCCCGCCAGCAGCCGTTCGAACGCCGAGGCGTCCGCCCCGACCGCCACCGGCTCACCGAACACCCCGGTCGACCGCGCGGTCGGCCCCAGCTCCGCCACCGTCACCGCCAGCCGGTCCACCACCGGCGCCAGCTCCTCGTCCACCGGATAAGGCACGCCCGTGGCCCGCGCCAGATCCCAGCCGTGCACGGTCAGATCCAGCAGCGCCATCGCCCCCACCAGCGGCGCGGGCATCCCCCAGCCCCCCGCCACGCCCTCCTCGGCGCCCGGCGCCGCCCAGGCCGCCACCAGCCGGTCCGTCTCCCCGGCGAACCGCTCCCGCCAGCCCGGCTCCGTGCCGACCAGGTCGGGCACCGCCCCGGAGAAGTCCGCCGTACCCTTCGCGGCCAGCTTCTGGAACTCCACGACCACCTGGAACAGATGGTTGACCAGCGCCTTCACGTCATACTCGGCACAGGGCGTCGATGCCCCCAGCGCCCCGTCGGGCAGCCCGGCCACCAGCGGTACGACCCGTTCCCGGGCCATCCCCAGCAGTTCCGCGATCCCGTACTTCCCACTGTCCGCACGCTCCGTGTCCATGCCCCGACCGTAGGCAGCCCGCCCGCCCCCGGGCTTGAAGAAACGCGACGGACAACCGCGCCGCCCCCGCCGTACGATCCGGACATGTCCGTATCCCGCCCCCGGGACACCCGGGGGATCGTCGACCCGGCCGGGCTGCTGAGCCGGGTGCGGTTCCGGCGGCACCTCCCGGCCGCCCCGCTGCGCCGCCATGTCGAGACGTACTGGCTGATCGACTGGGACCTGCCCGAGCCCTATGTCAGCCAGATCGTGCCGCACCCCTCGGTCAATCTGACCTTCCAGTGGGACGAGTCCGACGGCCCGCCGTACGCCGAGGTCACCGGCATCCCGACCGGTCTGTTCACCCGCCGGGTGGGCGGCCGGGGGCGGGTGTGCGGGGTGAAGTTCCGCCCCGGCGGCTTCCGCCCGTACGTCCCCGCCGTCCCGGCGACCCACTGGACCGGCCGGACGTACCGGGCCCAGGACGTCTTCCCCTCGGTCACCCCGGCCGCGCGGCACGCCCTGACGACCCCCGGGGAACCGGACGGCGACCGGGTGGCCGCCCTGGACACCTTCCTGCTCGCCCTCGCGCCCGACCCGGACCCGCGCGCCGACCTGGCCGGTGACCTGGTCCAGCGCGTCCGCACCGACCGGACGATCCGCCGGGTGGCCGACCTGGCACGGGCCGAGGGCGTCTCGGTCCGGGCGCTCCAGCGGCTGTTCTCGGCCTATGTGGGGGTCGGCCCCAAGTGGGTCATCCTGCGCTACCGGCTCCATGAGGCGCTGGAGCTGGCGGGCACCCACCCGCGCGTCGACTGGGCGGCGCTGGCCGCCGACCTCGGCTACGCGGACCAGGCCCACCTGGTCCGGGACTTCACCGGCACGGTGGGCGTCCCGCCGGCGCTCTACGCGGCCCACGCGGCGCCCTGACCGCCCTGACCGCCCTGCCGAGCGGCGCGGACGCGGGCGGGACTCAGACGTATCGGAGACTGCCAGGACTCAGACGTATCGGAGGCGCCCGGGACTCAGAAGTAGTCAGAAGTAGTAGGTGTCCCCCGTGTCGAGCACGAGCACCCGCTGCCGGTCGTTCTCCCGGTGCCGGTCGACGGCCCCGCCGCCCCACACCGTGTCGAACTCCACCAGCACCTCGGTGGGCGCCTCCCGCAGCCGTACCCGCATCTCGACCGGGCGCCCCACCTCGTCGGCGGCCAGCGCGCCGGTCCGGCACAGCACCACCCGCTCCCCGGACCGGGCGCACCCGGCGGGCAGCTGCTGCCGGTCGGCGAGCGCCGCTGACCAGCGCAGCCGTACGGTCGCGTCGGAGACACCGGCCGGTCCGTGGTTGCGCGGCACGAACCGCAGGTCGACCCGGCCCGCGCTCATCCCGGCGGCCCCGTGATAGGCGAGATCGGCCTCCGGCGGCCCGGCGGCGACCCCGGTCCCGGCCCCCTGCACGACCAGCCCGGCGGCGAGCAGCCCGCCCCCGATCGCCCACGTCAAGCCCATGAGAACCACCACTCTGCGAGAAGGATCCGGCAATCCGACATATCCCCCATAACGCCTTCCGTCACTCGCCCCCCAACAGGTGATCCCCACCGCCGCCGGACCCCGCCCCGCCCCATGCGAAGCTGCCCTCATGCCCGTGCTCCGCTCAGCCGCCCTCTTCGTCGTCGCCGCCCTCTTCGAGATCGGCGGCGCCTGGCTGGTCTGGCAGGGCTACCGGGAGCAGCGCGGCTGGCTCTGGATCACCGGCGGAGTGCTGGCCCTCGGCGCCTACGGATTCGTCGCCACCTTCCAGCCGGACGCCCACTTCGGCCGCGTCCTGGCCGCGTACGGCGGCATCTTCGTGGCGGGCTCGCTCGCCTGGGCCGCCGTCGCGGACGGCTACCGCCCCGACCGCTGGGACCTGACCGGCGCGGCGGTCTGTCTGGCGGGCATGGCGATCATCATGTGGGCGCCACGCAGCTGAAACCCGTGAACCCCTGACCGTGAAACCCAAGGCACCGAGAAGGAGCATCCGCATGTCCCCCTCCCGAATCGCCGTCGTCACCGGCGCGAGCAGCGGTATCGGCGCGGCGACGGCCCGGCGCCTCGCGGCGGCCGGTTACCGGGTCGTCCTGACCGCCCGCCGCAAGGACCGGATCGACGCGCTGGCGGCGGAGATCACCGAGGCGGGCGGCCAGGCCACCTCGTACCCCCTGGACGTCACCGACCGGGCCGCGGTGGACGAGTTCGCGACCGCCTTCAAGACGATCGCCCTGCTGGTCAACAACGCGGGCGGCGCGCTGGGCCTGGACCCGGTGGAGAGCGGCGACCCGGCGGACTGGCGCCGGATGTACGAGACGAACGTGCTCGGCACCCTCCAGGTCACCCAGGCGCTGCTGCCCCGGCTGGAGGCGAGCGGCGACGGCACGGTGGTCGTCGTCTCCTCGACCGCGGGCCTCGCCACCTACGAGGGCGGCGCGGGCTACGCCGCCGCCAAGCACGGCGCCCATGTGCTGGCCGAGACCCTCCGGCTGGAGATCGTCGGCCGCCCGGTGCGGGTGATCGAGATCGCCCCGGGCCTGGTGAAGACCGACGAGTTCGCCCTGACCCGGTTCGGCGGCGACGAGGCCCGCGCCGCCAAGGTCTACGAGGGGGTCGCGGCGCCGCTGACCGCCGACGACATCGCCGACACCATCACCTGGGCGGTCACCCGCCCCAGCCATGTCAACATCGATCTGCTGGTGGTCCGCCCGCGGGCCCAGGCGTCCAACACCAAGCTCCACCGCGAACAGGGCTGACGCACGACGCCCCTGGCCGACACCCCGTCACGGAGGATCTCGACCAGGGGCGTCCGGCACTCAGCCCTTGACGCACACCACCTGCTTCAGCTTCGCCACCACCCGCACCAGATCCCGCTGCTGCTCGATGACCTGGTCGATGTTCTTGTAGGCGGCCGGGATCTCGTCCACGACACCCGAGTCCTTACGGCACTCCACGCCCCGCGTCTGGTCCTCCAGATCCCGGGTGGAGAACTGCCGCTTGGCCGCGTTGCGGCTCATCCGCCGCCCGGCGCCGTGCGAGGCCGAGTTGAAGGACTTGGCGTTGCCGAGCCCCTGCACGATGTACGAACCCGTGCCCATCGAGCCCGGGATGATCCCGTACTCGCCGGACCCGGCCCGGATCGCGCCCTTGCGGGTCACCAGCAGATCCATCCCGTCGTACCGCTCCTCCGCCACATAGTTGTGGTGGCAGGAGATCTCCCGCTCGAAGGCGGGGCGCGCCTTCTTGAACTCCTTGCGGACGACGTCCTTGAGCAGGGCCATCATGAGCGTGCGGTTGTACTTGGCGTACTCCTGCGCCCAGAACAGATCGTTGCGGTAGGCCGCCATCTGCGGGGTGTCGGCGACGAAGACGGCGAGGTCACGATCGACCAGGCCCTGGTTGTGCGGCAGCCCCTGGGCGATCCCGATGTGATGCTCCGCCAGCTCCTTGCCGATGTTGCGCGAACCGGAGTGCAGCATCAGCCAGACCGAGCCCTCCGTGTCCGTGCAGACCTCGACGAAGTGGTTGCCCGAGCCGAGCGTCCCCATCTGCTTCCCGGCCCGCTCCTGACGGAACCGCACCGCCTCGGCGACCCCGTCGAACCGCTTCCAGAAGCCGTCCCATCCGGCCGTCGCCAGCCCGTGGAACCGCCCCGGGTCGACGGGCTCGTCATGCATCCCGCGGCCGACCGGGATCGCCTGCTCGATCTTCGTACGCAGCCGGGACAGATCGCCGGGCAGGTCGTTCGCCGTCAGGGAGGTCTTCACCGCGGACATTCCGCAGCCGATGTCGACCCCGACCGCCGCCGGGCAGACCGCGCCCCGCATCGCGATCACCGAACCGACCGTCGCGCCCTTGCCGTAGTGCACGTCGGGCATCACCGCGAGCCCCTCGATCCAGGGCAGCGTGGCCACATTGCGCAGCTGCTGCATCGCGCCGTTCTCGACGGTCGACGGATCGGCCCACATCCGGATGGGAACCCGCGCCCCCGGCACCTCTACGTACGACATTCCATCCCCCAGGACGAGAACGAAAACACCAGAACCAAAACACCAGAAAGAAAAGCAAAAGCCTGAAATCGCAAAACCGGCGCCAAGATCAAGGAAAGGGACAACGGACCGGCGTCCACGGCTCGGCGTGCGATACACATGGTGCCCGGCGGGCACCCCCGCGCAGCAACCGAATAACCTGCGGGGACACTGGAGTGACGACCACCCGGCACCCCCGCCGCCGACGCGCCGAACCCAGTCGAACCCCCGTCGAGAGGAGCCTGACCGTGCAGCGGAAGGCGTACGTATCCGGCGTCGCCACCCTCCTCGCCGCCCTGCTGGCCGGCTGCACCGGAGGCTCCGGCGAGAGCGGCGAGAGCGACAACGCCAACCCCGGCGACGCCGGAACGGCCACCACCGCCGCCGAGCCCGGCCGGTACCGCACCCTGCCCGAGCCGTGCGGGGTGATCGGCGAGGACACCCTCGACTCACTGCTCCCCGGCATCCAGGAGATGCCGGACGAACAGCAGCGCGTCCAGGCGTACGAGGGCGAGGCGACCCTCACGTACGACACGGACCGCAAGGTCGGCTGCCGCTGGAAGGTCGAGTCGGCCACCGCGACGGACCATCTCCTGGTCGACTTCGAGCGCGTGGTGTCGTACGACACCGCCGTGAGCGACGCGGGCCAGGCCGAGCAGCTCTTCGCGGCCAAGCAGGACGCCGCGGACCTCCCGGAACCGACCTCGACCCCGACCGCGTCCGACACCCCGTCATCCCCGCCGCCCCCGTCGTCCTCCCCGTCGACGACCCCCTCCTCCTCCACCTCGGCGACAACCTCCACCTCCCCGTCCCCCTCAACGTCCCCCACCGATCTCCAGCCGCGCACCCTCGACGGTCTCGGCGACGAGGCGTTCCTCGACGACGCGCTCAGCGGCTCGGGTTCGACCGCTCAGCAGCGCACGGTGACTGTGGCGTTCCGCACGTCCAACGTCATCGTCACGATCGCCTACGAGGAGCAGCCGGGCACCGTCGGCGCGGTCCCGGACAGCGAGGACATGCAGGACAAAGCCCGGAATCTGGCGGCCCGGCTGGCGGATTCACTGTCCGGCTGACGACATGTGACACGTTCCACACCCATGCCCGTGAAGCAGGCGAACCCGGCTCACCCGGGTTCTTCACCGCGTACCGTGGCCCCCCGGACCCCGATCCGATGGCAGGAAGCACGTACGTCATGAGTGAAGGAACCACGCAGCCCATGCAGCGACGAGCACAGCGAGCCGACCGGAACACCCCCCTGCGCAAGGGCCGGGTGCTGATCGCGGCGGCGGCCGTGCCCGTGCTGCTGCTGACGGCGGCCTGCTCCTCCGGCTCGGACGGCGCGAGCGACGGCGGCGGTGACGACGCGAAGCAGGCGTCCGGGAGCGCCGCCGCCTCGGCGAGCCCCTCCCCCACCGTGCAGGCGGCGGCGTACGGGCAACTGCCCGATGTGTGCGCCGTACTGCCGAAGAAGACGCTGGAAGACCTGGTGCCGGAGGGCGTCAAGGGCAAGGAGGGCACGTCCGGCGACACCACGACCCGGGCCAGCTGCTCCTGGAGCAGCCTGGACAACAACGGCGTGGACGGCTCGCAGTTCCGCTGGCTGAACGTCTCCCTGCTGCGCTTCGAGTCGGACGCCACCCGCGGCTCGGGCGCCGAACTGGCCCAGGAGTACTACGAGAAGCAGGTCACCGACGCCAAGGCGGTGGAGGGCGCCACCGGCATGAAGGCGGAGCCGCTGACCGGCACCGGCGAGGCGGCCACGGCCCTGCGCTACGACCTGAAGAAGAAGGAGGGCGCCTTCAAGCAGCAGACGGTGGTCGCCCGGGTCGAGAACGTGGTCGTGACCCTGGACTACAACGGCGCCGGTCTGGCGGGCGAGAAGGCCCCGAACGCGGCCGAGTTGCTGAAGGACGCGAAGGCGGCGGCGAAGGCGGCCGTCACGTCGGTGACCAAGGCGAACGCCCCCGGCGCCGGCTCCTCGGCGGCCCCCTCCGAGAAGTCCTCCTCCGCCCCGTCCGCCACCGCCTCCACCGCGAAGAGCTGACGTCGCAGTCGTCACGGACCGGAGACCGACCCCCCGTCCCTCGCTCACATGTGCCACTCTGTTGGCCGCGCACGAGCAACGACACACAGGGGGAGGGGAGTACGGGTGGCCGCGCCACTTCAGCTGACCCGGACGCACCGGGTTCTCATCGGTCTGGTCGTCTTCGGTGCCGTGATCATCGCGGGCATCGGATTCGCGGGTTCGTACGCGGCGGTCCGCGAACTGGCCCTGGACAAGGGCTTCGGGAACTTCAGCTATGTCTTCCCGATCGGCATCGACGCGGGTATCTGCGTCCTGCTCGCCCTGGACCTGCTGCTCACCTGGATCCGCATCCCGTTCCCGCTGCTGCGGCAGACGGCGTGGCTGCTGACCGCCGCGACGATCGCCTTCAACGGCGCGGCGGCCTGGCCGGACCCGCTGGGCGTCGGTATGCACGGCGTCATCCCGATCCTGTTCGTGGTCTCGGTCGAGGCGGCCCGGCACGCGATCGGCCGGATCGCCGACATCACCGCCGACAAGCACATGGAGGGCGTCCGGCTGACCCGCTGGCTGCTCTCCCCGGTGCCCACGTTCCTGCTCTGGCGCCGGATGAAACTGTGGGAGCTGCGCTCCTACGACCAGGTGATCAAGCTGGAGCAGGAGCGCCTCGTCTACCAGGCCCGGCTGCGCTCCCGCTACGGCCGCGCCTGGCGCCGCAAGGCCCCGGTCGAGTCCCTGATGCCGCTGCGCCTGGCCAAGTACGGCGTCCCCCTCGCGGACACGGCCCCGGCGGGCCTGGCGGCGGCGGGCATCGAACCGGCGCTGATCCCCCCGCCCCCACCGGCGCGCGAACTCCCGGCGGGCACCGACCCCGCCGACCGTGCCATCCGCGCCGAGGACCAGGCACCGGCGACAGCGGCACCTCAGCCCCCCGCCCCCGAAGAGCACCGGGACTGGCCCACCGAGGCCACCGCGGTCCCGCCCCCTCAGGACCAGCTGCCCCCCGACCCCCAGAGCCCCTGGTTCACGGCCCCCCAGCAGGTCGACTACCAGGGCTCCTACGACCCCGCCTACAACCCCGGCGAGCAGTACGCCGAGTGGTACGAGGAGCAGCGGCGCTACGAGCAGCAGGCGGCCCCCTACGAGGAGCCCCCGCTGGACCCGCCCCCCTCACCGGAGGACACCGGCACGTTCCCGATCCCGGTGAGCCCCGGCCGGACCCGTGAACTGGGCGAGGGCGGCGGCACCGCCCCCTTCGAACCGTCGGACGACGACCTGTACCAGGTCTTCAAGCAGTCCATAGCGGGCGGCACCGGCTACCCCACGCCGCGCGAGTTCAGCGACGACGTGGAGGCCACCTACGGCGACCAGGTCCCGGACGCGGACGCGAAGCGCATGGTCCTGCGCTTCCAGAAGCGCCACATGGCGGACATGGAGGACGAACACATCGCGTGACCGCGACCTGGGCCGCTACGCGGCGAGCAGCAGCCGCACCCGCTCCTGCCCGACCGCCAGCAGCAGCGTGGGCAGCCGGGGCCCGGTGTCCCGCCCGACCAGCAGGTGGTACAGCAGGGCGAAGAACGACCGCTGGGCCGCCTTGATCTCGGCCGGCAGCTCCTTGGGCGTGGCATCGGCGGAGAACCCGGCCTGGACCTTGGGCACGCCGTAGACGAGATGGGTGAGCCCGTCCAGCGACCAGTTCGCGGCGAGTCCGTCGAGCAGCAGCCGCAGGGACTCCCGCCCCTGGTCGTCCAGCGACTTCAGCAACTCGGTGTCGGGCTCGGCCCGGACGATGGTGCGCTGGTCGGCGGGGACCTGGGTGTTGATCCACGCCTCGGCCTTGTCGAACCGGGGCCGCACCGCGTCCAGCGAGTCGAGCGGCTGCTCGGGGTCCAGCTCGGACAGAATCCGCAGGGCCTGGTCGGCATGTCCGGCGGTGATGTCGGCGACGGAAGCGAGCGTCCGGTACGGCATCGGCCGGGGCGTCCGGGGAAGCGGCCCGGCGGCGGTACCGACGGCCCGCGCGTGCCCGGCGACATCCCCGGGCAGCGCGCTCCCGTCCCCGACCTTCCCGTCCAGCCGGTCCCACTCGTCGTAGAGCCGCTGGATCTCCTGATCGAAGGCGATCTTGAAGGACTGGTTGGGGCGGCGGCGGGCGTAGAGCCAGCGCAGCAGCTGGGGTTCCATGATCTTCAGCGCGTCGGCGGGCGTCGGCACCCCACCGCGCGAGGAGGACATCTTGGCCATCCCGGAGATCCCGACGAAGGCGTACATGGGCCCGATGGGCTGCTGCCCGCCGAAGATGCCGACGATCTGCCCGCCGACCTGGAAGCTGGACCCCGGCGAGGAGTGGTCGACACCGCTGGGCTCGAAGACGACGCCCTCGTAGGCCCAGCGCATGGGCCAGTCGACCTTCCACACCAGCTTGCCGCGGTTGAACTCGTTCAGCCGGACGGTCTCGGAGAAACCGCAGGCACCGCAGGAGTAGGTCAGCTCGGTGGTGTCGTCGTCGTACGAGGTGACGGTGGTGAGGTCCTTCTCGCAGTTCCCGCAGTAGGGCTTGTACGGGAAGTACCCGGCGGTCCCGGACGACCCGTCGTCCTCCCCCGCGGCCCCGGACCCTTCAGCGGCCTCGACCTCGGCCGCGTCCACCGCCTTCTGCGTCTTCTTGACCGCTCCACCGGCCTTCTGCTTGGTCCGATACTGATCAAGAACGGCGTCGATGTCGGCCCGGTGCCGCATGGCGTGCAGGATCTGCGCCCGGTACACCCCGGAGGTGTACTGCGCGGTCTGGCTGATCCCGTCGAACTCCACGCCCATCTCGCCGAGCGCCTCGACCATGGCGGCCTTGAAGTGCTCGGACCAGTTCGGATGGGCGGAGCCGTGCGGCGCGGGGACGGAGGTGAGCGGCTTGCCGATGTGCTCGGCCCAGGTCTTGTCGACCCCGGGGATCCCCTCGGGCACCTTGCGGTAGCGGTCGTAGTCGTCCCAGGAGATCAGATGCCGCACCTCGTACCCCCGGCGCCGGATCTCGTCCGCGACCAGGTGGGGGGTCATGACCTCCCGGAGGTTGCCCAGGTGGATGGGCCCGGACGGGGAGAGCCCCGACGCGACGACGACCGGTTTGCCCGGGGCCCGGCGCTCCGACTCCTCGATGACCTCATCCGCGAAACGGGAGACCCAGTCGGTGGTCTCGGTGCTCTGAGCCACGATCGGCACGTCCTTCTTCCTCCAGACCCAACCGGCGACACCCACCGGCCAACACACCCATCATCCTCCCAGCAACCCCCCAAACGACGAAAACCCCTTTCCCCCCAAGATCGGCAGGCGCAGCCGCCGCTCGGGGGCGCGGGGAACTGCGCGCCCAGCCCCCACCGCCCCGCACCGACATCCGACCGGCGGCGGAGCCGCCGTCCAGGGGCGCGGGGAACTGCGCGACCAGCCCCCACCGCCCCGCAGACACAATCCCCAGGGGCGCGGGGAACTGCGCAAAGAAACCCACCGCCCCGCACTCAGGGGCGCGGGGAACTGCGCAAAAAAACCCACCGCCCCGCACAGCCACCCAACCCGCACCACAGCCCCTCCCCCCACCCCCACCCACCACACCGAAAAAACCCCTACACCCCCCATGAAATACTGACCGTGTCTAACAATCCCCACGAGGAGAACGGCACCCACCTCATGGCCTCGGTCACCTCACTCACCGCCGCAGTGGACGCACACCTGGCCACCGCCCTCACGGCCACCCTCCCGCAAACCGTCGGAGACCCCCTGCTGCGCCGAAGCGACCGAGCCGACTTCCAGGCCAACGGCATCCTCGCGCTGGCCAAGAAGGAGCGGCGCAACCCCCGCGAGCTGGCCACCGAGGTCGTCGCGAACGTCACCACGGGCAGGCTGATCCAGGACATCGAGGTCTCCGGCCCCGGCTTCCTGAACATCACGGTCACCGACACCGCGATCACCACCAACCTCGCGGAGCGCTACGCCGACGACACGGGCCGCCTCGGCGTCCCCCCCGCCCCCCACCCCGGCACGACCGTCATCGACTACGCCCAGCCCAACGTGGCCAAGGAGATGCACGTCGGCCACCTCCGCTCCGCGGTGATCGGCGACGCCGTCGTCCAGCTGCTGGAGTTCACCGGCGAGACCGTGGTCCGGCGCCACCACATCGGCGACTGGGGCACCCAGTTCGGGATGCTGATCCAGTACCTGGACGAGCACCCGCACGAACTGGACCACCAGAGCACCGGGGCCACCGAGGTCACCGGCGAGGAGGCGATGTCCAACCTGGACCGCCTCTACAAGGCCGCGCGCCGCCTGTTCGACACGGACGAGGAGTTCAAGACCCGCGCCCGGCGCCGGGTGGTGGACCTCCAGGCCGGCGACGCCCGCACGCTCGCGAGCTGGCAGAAGTTCGTGGACGAGTCGAAGATCTACTTCTTCTCGGTCTTCGAGAAGCTGGACATGGAGATCCGGGACCCGGACATCGTCGGTGAGTCCGGCTACAACGACATGCTCGCCGAGACCTGCCGCCTGCTGGAGGAGTCCGGCGTCGCGGTCCGCAGCGAGGGCGCGCTGTGCGTGTTCTTCGACGACATCAAGGGCCCGGACGGCAACCCGGTCCCGCTGATCGTGCAGAAGTCGGACGGCGGCTACGGCTACGCGGCCACCGACCTCTCGGCGGTCCGCGACCGCGTCTTCCAGCTGAAGGCGGACACCCTGCTCTATGTGGTGGACGCCCGGCAGTCCCTGCACTTCCGGATGGTGTTCGAGACCGCCCGCCGGGCGGGCTGGCTGAACGACGACGTCAAGGCGCACCAGCTGGCCTTCGGCACGGTCCTCGGCAAGGACGGCAAGCCGTTCAAGACCCGTGAGGGCGAGACCGTACGGCTGGTGGATCTGCTGGACGAGGCGGTCGAGCGGGCCTCCGCGGTCGTCCGGGAGAAGGCGCGGGACCTGTCCGAGGCGGAGATCGCCGAGCGCGGGACGCAGGTCGGCATCGGCGCGGTGAAGTACGCGGACCTGTCGACGTCGGCGAGCCGGGACTACAAGTTCGACCTGGACCAGATGGTGTCGCTGCACGGGGACACCTCGGTGTACCTCCAGTACGCGTACGCCCGGATCAGGTCGATCCTGCGCAAGGCGGGCGAGGTCCGCCCGGCCGCGCACCCGGAGGTGGCGCTGCACCCGGCGGAGCGGGCGCTGGGCCTGCATCTCGACGCGTTCGGGGCGACGGTGGCGGAGGCGGCCGAGGAGTACGCGCCGCACAAGCTGGCCGCGTATCTGTACCAGCTCGCGTCGCACCTCACCACGTTCTACGACAAGTGTCCGGTGCTGAAGGCGGAGACGCCCCAGCAGGTCGAGAACCGGCTGTTCCTGTGCGATCTGACGGGCCGTACGCTCCACCAGGGCATGGCGCTGCTCGGCATCCGCACGCCCGAACGGCTCTGAGACCCGGCTCCGCGACTCGGCCGGAAGACCGAGGCCGGGGGCCGGGGACGTAGGTCCCGTCTGGTCCCCCGGCCCGATCCCCACGACCGGCCCGCCCCCCTAGCGTCCCGGTATGCGAACTGACACCGGTACCCCTCTTCCTCCCCTGCGCGTCGGCGTCCTCGGCACCGGCAATGTGGCCCGTGCCCTCGCCCCCGGCTGGATCGCGGCCGGCCATGACGTCCTGCTCGGCTCACGCACCCCGGCGGCCCGCAAGCCGGAGTGGGGCGACCTGCCGGTGGCGTCGCTCCCCGACACGGCCGCCCACGCCGAGGTCCTGGTGAACGTCACGCCCGGCACGGAGTCCGTCACCGTCCTCGGCGGTCTCGACCCGGCCGACCTGAGCGGCAAGGTCCTGATGGACATCGCGGTCGGTTTCACCCCCGAGGGGAGGCTCTCGCACCTCGAAGAGTCCCTGGGGGAGGAGATCCAGCGGACGTTCCCGCGGCTCAGGGTGGTGAAGACGTTCACCACGGTGGACTGCGCGGTGATGGCGGACCCGGCGCTGCTGACCGGGCCCAGCACCCAGTTCCTGTCCGGGGACGACCCGGACGCCAAGCGGGTCGTCGCCCGGCTGATGACCGACCTCGGCTGGCCCGAGGAGGCGTTGCTGGACCTCGGCGGGATCGGCGCGGCGGCCGGTCAGGAGCATGTGGCGTATCTGTTCGTGGCCATCGCCCGGTCGCTCGGCGACTACCGCTTCAGCCTGCGGGTCGTCCCCCCGAAGTAGTCACGCGTTCTCCCCGCTCCCCACGAGCCCGGCCCGCAGCCTGCGCAGCCCCTCCGCGATCTCCTCCGGGGTCTGGGTGACGAAGCAGAGCCGCAGGGTGGCCCGGTCGGGTTCGCCGGTGAAGAAGGGGGCGCCCGGCACATAGGCCACATCGTGCGCGACGACCCGCGGCAGCAGCGCGGTGGTGTCGTACGCCTGGGGCAGCCGGGCCCAGAGGAACATGCCGCCCTCGGGCCGGTTCCAGGTGGAGCCCTCGGGCAGGGCGGCGGGCAGCCCGGCGAGCATGGCGTCCCGCCGCTCCCGGTAGGCGGCGGCGACCCGGCCGACATGGGCGTCCAGGTCACGGTCGGCGAGATAGCGGGCGGCGGCGCACTGGTTGACGGTCGGGGTGTGCAGATCGGCGGCCTGTTTGACGACCACGCAGGCGCGCAGCAGTGCGGTGGGCGCGCGCAGCCAGCCGAGCCGCAGACCGGGCGCCATGACCTTGGAGAAGGAGCCGAGCAGCGCCACCCGGTCCTCCGCGCCGGGCTGCGCGGCGATCCACGGCACCCGCTCGCCGTCGAAGCGGAGTTCGCCGTACGGGTCGTCCTCGACGATCCACAGTCCGCGCCGGGCGGCGACGGCCGCGACGGCGGCCCGGCGGTCGGCGGGCAGCGTACGGCCGGTGGGGTTCTGGAAGGTGGGGACGGTGTAGAGCAGCTTGGGCCGCTCCCGCACCACCAGCTCCTCCAGCGCCTCGGGATCGATCCCGTACGCGTCCCCCGGCACCGCCACCACCCGCGCCCCGGCGAAGCCGAACGCCTGGAGCGCGGCGAGGTAGCAGGGGTTCTCCACCAGCACCGTGTCACCGGGTTCGAGCAGGGCCGTGGCGACCAGCGCCAGTGCCTGCTGGGACCCGGTGGTGACGATCAGGTCCCCGGCACCGGTGGCGAGCCCGCGCCCCCGGTACCGCCCGGCCAGCCCCTCCCGCAACGCGGGCTCGCCCTCGGTCGTCGCGTACTGGAGCGCCCGCCGCGGCGACTCCGCCAGCACCGCCCGGAACGCCGCCGCGATGCCCTCCGTGTCGAACAGCTCGGGCGCGGGCAGCCCCCCGGCGAAGTTGATCATCTCGGGCCGGGCGGTCACGGCGAGGATGTCCCGCACCGGCGATCCCCCGACGGCCCGCGCCCGCCCGGCGAGCGGAGGAAGCGCGGCCGGACCGACGACACCGGCCGGGGCCGGGGCCGGGGACGGAGACGGAGACGGGGACGGGGTCGGAGACAGAGACGGGTCGAGGGACGGGTCGAGGGGCGAGGCTGCGGGCTCGGCAAGCGTCATGGCGGCGGCTCCTTGGGCGGCTCGATCCGCGCATGTTACGGAGATGACTGCACCCTGCACAGACTTTTCCGCGATCCGGACACCGCGCCCGGCCGCGCAGCCCCGGTCAGAGCCAGTCGGAGCCGATCAGGTCCGGTCAGGTTCGGTCAGGGCCCGCCTTCCGGGTCCCCCTCGGTCCCGTCCTGCGCGTCGCCCCATCCCTCGGCGCCGACCGGGAACTGATACCCCGGCCGCCCGTTGTTCCCGCTCGTCCGGAACGGCCGCCCGGAGTCGTCCACCACGACGGTCCCCTCCCGGTCCCCGCTGGACCAGTGCAGCTCCAGGTACCAGGTCACGTCGTACGCCGAGGCGTCCGCGGTGACCTCGAAGACCTCGGGATCCGACTCGCTCACCTTGAACGGGAAGTCGGGCTGCCCGGCCCCGGCCACCACCTCGGGCCGCGCCCCGTCGAGCGCCACGGTGAACGGCCGGGTCGGCACCCGTCCGCCGCATCCCACGCCCATCACATAGTCGTTCCAGGCGAGCGGTGTGCCCCGCTCCACCACCCGGACCTGGAGCCCCTCCACGACCACCGTCCGCGCTCCGGTGCCCTGCACGGTCAGCCGCAGCAACTGCTCCCCCGCCGACACCGCCTTGTACGCCCCCACCCAGGCGGGCGCGTCCTGCTCCACGGGCGGCGGCCCGACGTCCGCCGGTCCCCGGTCGATCAAGTAGTGCTGGGAACAGGGCCCTTCCCAGGCATAGGGCCGGGTGTGAACGGTGAGCGGCGGCGGCGCGGAGCCTTCGGCGGTCGCGGGCGCCCGGCCACCGGACGGCACGGACGGCGAGGCGGACGGCGAGCCGCTCACGGCGGCGGACGATCCGCTCGGGGAGACGGACGCGGAGGGCACGGGCGACGAGGCGGCGGGACCGGACGGCGTCCCCGAGGCCGAGTCATCGGGTGCGGCGGCTCCCACGGCCCCCTCCCGCCCGTCCAGCCCGGTGTCCGGCGAGGGCAGCCCCACGACGAGCGCGACGGTCGCGAGCACGGCGGCCACGGCGACCCCGGCGAGCACCCCGGTACGCCGCCGCAGCCGGCGGACCGGCCCGACGGACAGCGACCGAGGCGCCCCGGGCAACTCACCACCGCCCGCGACCTCACCGACACCCCGCTCGACGACCTCCTCGACGGACTGCTCAACAGGCCCGTCAACAGACCCATCGACAGGCCCATCGACTGACCCGCCAACAGGCTCGACAGCCGACCCCTCGGCAGGCCCGACGACCGGCGCCTCGACGGCCCCCTCGACCGACCCCTCCACTGACCCCTCTTGGGCCTTCTTGGCACCGCCGCTCCCGCGCATCGCGTCGGCGAGCACCCACCGCCGATGCAGCTCGACCAGCTCCTGCGGGCTGGCCCGGCACAACCGGGCGAACCGTTCGACGGGCGCGTAGTCGGTGGGGACGGCGTCCCCGTTGCAGTAGCGGTGCAGTGTCGACGTACTCATATGGAGCCGCCTGGCGAGTGCCCCGTAGCTGAGTCCGGAGCGGTCCTTCAACTCCCGCAGCAGTCCCGCGAACCCGTCCTCCGCGCTGCCCACCGACACGGTTCCTCCATCCCCTCGGCCGATTCCCCGTTCCACGTCCCGTCCCAGGGGAACGACGTATCTCCAGGTCAGACGGTTGCAGTCATTCCAGCGTCCCGAATGACCCGGCATCGCTGGCGGTCGGGACGGGACAGCGGACAAGCTCTGGTCATCCAAGCACGCCGCCCCGCCCACCGATCGGGCGCCCATCGGCCGCTGCCTCAGTCCACACAGAAACGGGGACTCCCATGGGTACGTTCCGCTCCGCCCGTCTGCTCGCCGCCACGGGCGCGGTGCTCACCGCCGTAGCCCTGACCGCCTGTGAGAACGGCACGGGCACCCGTGACGAGGGCGCGGCGACCCTGACGGAACAGTCCCCCGGGACGACGCAGAACACGAAGTCCGAGCAGACCACGCAGAGCGCCCCCTCGGCCCGCGCCTCGGACCGCGCCTCGGACCCGTCCTCGGACGAGGAGGACATGGCGTCGGACCTGACGATCTGCAACGGCACCAACACCCGCACGACCCTCCAGGAGGTCCCCCGCCCCCTGAACCACATGCTGATGACGATCACCAACACCGGCGCGGAGCGCTGTGCGCTGATGTACTACCCGGTGCTCCGCTTCGACGAGATGCAGTGGGTGCCGCAGGCCATCGAGGACAGCAAGCCGCAGTCGGTGCCGATGCTGGAGCCGGGCGACTCCGGCTACGCGGGCGTCCTGCTGAGCGCGGCGGACGGTTCGGGCACGGGCGGCGACACCGGCCGCAAGCTGACGGTGATGTTCCAGGGCGGGACGCCGAACAGCGACGGCGGCCCGTCGGCGACGCCCGCGCTCCCCGCCGGGGGCGTGTACTACGACAGCGCGCTGTCGGTGACGTACTGGCAGAGCGAGCCGGACGCCGCCCTCCGCTGACGTCTGGTCAGCGCAGCTTCCGGGCCGCCTCGGTGGCCCAGTAGGTCAGGATGTTCTGCGCCCCGGCCCGCTTGATGCCGGTCAGCGTCTCCATGATCGCCCGGTCCCGGTCGATCCAGCCCTTCTCGGCGGCGGCCTCGACCATCGAGTACTCCCCGGAGATCTGATAGGCGGCGACGGGCACGTCTACGGCGTCGGCGACCCGCGCGAGCACATCGAGATAGGGCCCGGCCGGCTTGACCATCACCATGTCGGCCCCCTCCGCCAGATCGAGGGCCAGCTCCCGCATCGACTCCCGGGCATTGGCGGGGTCCTGCTGATAGGTCCGCCGGTCACCGGTCAGCGAGGAGGCGACGGCCTCCCGGAACGGCCCGTAGAAGGCGGACGCGTACTTGGCGGTGTACGCGAGGACCGCGACATCCTCCCGCCCGATCTGATCGAGCGCGTCCCGTACGACCCCGATCTGCCCGTCCATCATCCCGCTGGGCCCCACGACATGGGCCCCGGCGTCGGCCTGGACCTGGGCCATCTCGGCGTACCGCTCCAGGGTCGCGTCGTTGTCGACCCGCCCGTCGGCGTCCAGCACACCGCAGTGCCCGTGATCCGTGGTCTCGTCCAGACAGAGGTCGGACATCACGAGCAGCTCGTCCCCGACCTCGGCCCGCACATCACGCAGCGCCACCTGAAGAATCCCGTCGGGATCGGTCCCAGGCGACCCGACCGCGTCCTTTTTGTTCTCCTCCGGCACCCCGAAGAGCATGATCCCGGAGACCCCGGCCTCGACGGCTTCGACGGCGGCCTTCTTCAGACTGTCCCGGGTGTGCTGCACGACACCGGGCATGCTGCCGATCGGCACCGGCTCACTGACGCCCTCCCGGACGAACGCGGGCAGGATGAGATCAGCGGGATGCAGCCGGGTCTCGGCGACCATCCGCCGCATCACGGCGGACCCCCGCAGCCGCCGGGGCCGCGCCCCGGGAAAGGTTCCGTACTTCGACATACCCCCCACGCTACGCCGCCGCCCCGCCCGCCCTTACCGACGCCCGGTCGGCTATAAAGACCGGAAACAGACACGTACCCGAAGCAGGAGTGAACACCGCATGGCCATGGTGGGCCTGTTCTGGATCGCCGAGGGCGACATCTACATAGGCGCGAAGCCGGTGGGCCTGGCCCCGGGCATCCGACTGACCCCCGAAGGCGTCCTGGCCCTGCACGACGGCCGATCGTCCCTCCACCTCTGGGAGGACGTCCACTCGCTCACCGTGACGGACATCCCGCTGCGCACCCTGCGCCGCCGGGCGGGCGCGATCAAGGACCTGGCACTCGGCACGGTCCTGGGCATGGCCCTACCACCGGACGGCGGCCTCCTGGACGAAACCCCACCCCTGATGAAGGTCTCTCTGGAATCCGGGACGACAACCCATGAATTCCCCGTGTACGCGGCGGCGGCCACCGGCTACACCCCCACCGAGGTGACCCTCTCCCACACCCTCCTGACCCACCTCACGGAGGGCGCGGCCACGATGTCGACCACCTTGTCGACCATGTCCACCTGGGGCCGCACAACCCCCACACATTCCCCCACCCACCAAACCCAGGAACAACTCCTCACCACCTGGACCACCTAGCCCACAGAGCAGAAACCAGGTGCAACCCACCCAGCCACGAGCCCCCCGTAGCTGCGGGCAATCGTGCCTCCCCCAGAGGGGGTACCCCCAGGGCGGCACGGGTGGGCGCAGCGGCACCCGGCCAGCGCCGGTTCGCGCCACGCCCCGGCCGGAGCCCCCACCCCCCGCACCACTCGACCCGGCCCACGCAACGCAGTAACCCCGCCGAGCCATCAAACGCCCCGGCACACCCGCCTACGTGGTAGACCGCCTCCGCCGAGCCCCCGGCCGCCGCTCACTCGGCCGAGTAACAACCTCCCCCGCCTCCACCGCCGCATCCCGCCGCCGCGCCCCGAACTCCGCAAGCGCCTCAGCCAGCCGATGCACAGACGGCTCAGGAGCCATCACATCCACCCGCAGCCCATGCTCCTCCGCGGTCTTGGCCGTAGCGGGCCCGATACACGCGATCACGGTCACGTTGTGCGGCTTCCCCGCGATCCCGACCAGATTCCGCACGGTGGACGACGACGTGAACAACACCGCGTCGAACCCACCCCCCTTGATCGCCTCCCGCGTCTCGGCCGGCGGCGGAGACGCCCGCACGGTCCGATAAGCGGTGACGTCATCCACCTCCCACCCCAGCTCGATCAACCCGGCGACCAACGTCTCCGTGGCGATATCGGCCCGCGGCAGGAAAACCCGGTCGATCGGATCGAACACGGGGTCGTAAGGCGGCCAGTCCTCCAGCAGCCCGGCGGCGGACTGCTCCCCACTCGGCACGAGATCCGGCTTCACACCGAAGGCGATCAACGCCTTCGCCGTCTGCTCCCCCACCGCGGCGACCTTGATCCCGGCGAACGCCCGCGCGTCGAGCCCGTACTCCTCGAACTTCTCCCGGACCGCCTTGACCGCGTTGACGGACGTGAAGGCGATCCACTCGTAGCGCCCGGTGACCAGCCCCTTCACCGCCCGCTCCATCTGCTGCGGGGTCCGCGGCGGCTCGACGGCGATGGTCGGCACCTCGTGCGGCACGGCCCCGTAGGACCGCAGTTGGTCGGAGAGCGAGGCCGCCTGCTCCTTGGTCCGCGGCACCAGCACCCGCCAGCCGAACAGCGGCTTGGACTCGAACCAGGAGAGCTGCTCGCGCTGCGCGACCGCGCTGCGCTCACCGACGACCGCTATCACCGGCCGCCCGCCCTCGGGCGAGGGCAGCACCTTGGCCTGCTTCAGCGTCTGCGCGATCGTGCCGAGCGTGGCGGTCCAGGTGCGCTGCCGGGTCGTCGTCCCGGCGACGGTCACGGTGATCGGCGTGTCCGGCTTGCGCCCGGCCGACACCAGCTCCCCGGCCGCCGAGGCGACGGAGTCCAGCGCGGTGGAGACCACGACCGTGCCGTCGGACGCCCCGACCTCGGTCCAGCACCGGTCGGAGGCGGTCCGGGCGTCCACGAACCGGACGTCCGCGCCCTGCGCGTCCCGCAGCGGCACCCCGGCGTAGGCGGGCACACCGACGGCGGTGGCGATCCCGGGGACGACCTCGAAGGGCACCCCGGCGGCGGCGCAGGCCAGCATCTCCTCGGCGGCGTACGTGTCGAGCCCGGGGTCACCGGGGACCGCGCGCACGACCCGCCTGCCGCCCCGCGCGGCCTCCATGACAAGATGTGCGGCATCCCGCTGAGCGGGGCCCCCAACGGTAGTTGACGAACCGTCAACCACTGTCAGCTGAGGCGTGCCCGTGCCCGGATCGGAGCCCGTGGAGGACTCCGGGTCCGTGTTCACGACGGAGACGCCCGGCCGCGCGTGGACGCGTACGACGTCGAGCACCTCGTGCTCGGCGACGAGAACGTCCGCGTGCGCCAGCGCTTCCACGGCGCGCAAGGTCAGCAGTCCTGGATCTCCGGGTCCGGCACCCAGGAAGGTGACGTGCCCGTGTTCCGGACCGGCGGGAAGGGTGGTGGGGCTCACTGTGCTCGCTCCCCCATCAGACCGGCCGCACCCTGGGCGAGCATCTCGGCGGCGAGTTCGCGGCCGAGAGCCACGGCGCCCTCGTGCGTCTCGGGTACGGGACCGGTGGTGGACAGCTGCACCGTACGGGTGCCGTCGGTCGTGCCGACGACGGCCCGCAGGCGCATCTCCTTGACAATCTGCCCGTCGGCCAGAAGGTCGGCCAGCGCGCCCACAGGGGCGGAGCAGCCGGCCTCCAGGGCGGCGAGCAGGGAGCGCTCGGCGGTCACGGCGACCCGGGTGAACGGGTCGTCGAGTTCGCCGAGCGCGGCGATCAGCGCCACGTTGTCCGCGGTGCATTCGATCGCCAGTGCCCCCTGGCCGGGGGCGGGCAGAACGGTGTCGACCGACAGGAAGTCGGTCACTTCGTCGCCGCGGCCGATCCGGTTGAGCCCGGCGGCGGCCAGTACGACGGCGTCGAGTGCCCCATCCTGCACGTACCGGATGCGGGTGTCGACGTTTCCGCGGATCGGCACGGTCTCGATGTCCAGCCCATGGCCGCGCGCGTACGCGTTCAGCTGCGCCGTGCGGCGCGCTGAGCCGGTCCCGATCCGCGCCCCGCGGGGCAGGTCGGTGAACTTCAGCGCGTCCCGGGCGACGATGACGTCCCTGGGGTCCTCGCGCCGGGGTATGGCGGCCAGCGCCAGGTCGGCGGGCTGGGCGGTGGGCAGGTCCTTGAGGGAGTGCACCGCGAAGTCGACCTCGCCGCGCAGCAGCGCGTCGCGCAGCGCGGTGACGAAGACCCCGGTGCCGCCGATCTGGGAGAGCTGCTCGCGGGAGATGTCGCCGTGGGTGGTGATCGCGACGAGTTCCACGGGCCGTCCGGTCGCCCGGCGCACCGCGTCGGCCACCAGCCCGGACTGGGCCATGGCGAGCTGGCTGCGCCGGGTGCCGAGCCGCAATGTCCGCTGATCACTCATACCTGTCGGTCCTTGGTCTCGATGCCGTCCCCGGCCTGGATGGCCCCCTGTACGGCCTCCGCGCCGCCCCCGGCCCGGGAGACGGCGGCGACCGTCTCGGGGTCGAGGTCGAACAGGGTCCGCAGCGCGTCCGCGTACCCGGCGCCGCCGGGTTCGGCCGCGAGCTGCTTGACCCGTACGGTCGGCGCGTGCAGCAGCTTGTCGACGACGCGGCGCACGGTCTGGGTGATCTCGGCGCGGTGCCGGTCGTCCAGGCCGGGCAGCCGTCCTTCGAGGCGGGCGATCTCCCCGGCCACCACATCGGCGGCCATGGTGCGCAGGGCGACCACGGTCGGGGTGATGTGCGCGGCCCGCTGGGCGGCGCCGAACGCGGCGACCTCGGCGGCGACGATGGCACGCACCAGATCGACGTCGGCGGCCATCGGGGCGTCGGCGGAGGCGTCGGCGAGGGACTCGATGTCGACCAGCCGGACCCCGGCGAGCCGGTGGACGGCCGCGTCGACGTCCCGCGGCATGGCGAGGTCGAGCAGGAACAGCAGCGGCTCGGGGCGCTCGGCCCCGCCCGGCGCTTCGGGTCTGCGGTGCTCGGGGACCCGTCCGGTGGCGGCGGCGGTCACGGCGAGCGCGCTGATCAGCTCGGCGTCGGCGCCGGGCCCGCGCCGCACGGTCCCGCCCCGCTCGGCGGCGGCCCCGCCGGCCACCCAGCTGGCGTGCTGCTCCAGGGTGGCCGCGTCCATCCCGGCGACGGCCGCCTCGCCCAGCACGGAGAACCCGGGCTGCACGGCGGACAGGTCCAGCGGACACCCGTCCTCGCTCCCGACGGAGGTCGGCGGCAGCCCGCCCCCGCTCTGCGTACGGCGGCCGGTCTCGTCGTCGAGTTCGACGGCGGGCACCCCGGTACGGCCCTGGAGGGCCTCGGCGATCAGGTCGGCGGTGAGCACGAGTCCGGTGGCGCCGGTGCAGGAGACGGCGATGTCGGCACGTGTCAGCTCGTCCGGCACCGCGTCCATCGGTACCGCGCGGGCCGCCACGTCCGTTTCGCCGGACTGGCGCAGGATGTCGACCAACCGCTCGGCGCGCTCGCCGGTCCGGTTGGCGATCACGATCTCGGCGACCCCGGCCCGTGCCAGCGTGGCCGCGGCCAGCGAGGACATCGAACCGGCGCCGATCACCAGCGCCTTCTTCCCGGCCGCCCAGCCACCGGCGTCCGCGCCCTGGGCGAGCTGCTGGAGCCCGAAGGTCACCAGCGACTGCCCGGCCCGGTCGATCCCGGTCTCGGAGTGGGCGCGCTTGCCGACCCGCAGGGACTGCTGGAACAGGTCGTTCAGCAGCCGTCCCGCGGTGTGCACGTCCTGCGCGGTGGCCAGGGAGTCCTTGATCTGCCCGAGGATCTGCCCCTCGCCGACCACCATGGAGTCCAGCCCGCAGGCCACCGAGAAGAGATGGTGGACGGCCCGGTCCTCGTAGTGCACATAGAGATAGGGAGTCAGCTCCTCCAGACCGACCCCGCTGTGCTGGGCGAGCAGCGTGGACAGCTCGGCGACCCCGGCGTGGAACTTGTCCACGTCGGCGTACAGCTCGATCCGGTTGCAGGTGGCCAGCACGGCGGCCTCGGCGGCCGGGTCGGCGGCGACCGTGTCCTGGGCCAGCTTGATCCGGGCGTCACCGGTCAGCGCGGCCCGTTCCAGGACGCTGACCGGGGCGCTGCGGTGGCTCAGCCCGACGACGAGCAGACTCATGCCGGCATCACGGCGGGTACGTCCCCGTCGGGCCCCTGCTCGGCGGACTGCTTGACGCCCTTGACGGCGGGCGGCGCGGCACTCTCGCCGGACTGCTCCTCACCGGCCTTGCGCTGCTCGTGGAAGGCGAGGATCTGCAGTTCGATGGAGAGGTCGACCTTACGGACGTCGACGCCCTCGGGGACGCTCAGCACGGTCGGGGCGAAGTTCAGGATGGAGGTGACCCCGGCGGCCACCAGCCGGTCGCACACCTGCTGCGCGGCACCGGCGGGGGTGGCGATCACCCCGATGGACACCCCGTTGTCCTGGATGATCTGCTCCAGGTCGTCGGTGTGCCGCACGGGGATACCGGCCACGGTCCGGCCGGTGAGCGCGGGATCGGCGTCTATCAGCGAGGCGACCCGGAAGCCACGGGAGGCGAACCCCCCGTAGTTGGCGAGCGCGGCGCCGAGGTTACCGATACCGACGATCACTACCGGCCAGTCCTGGGTCAGCCCCAGCTCGCGGGAGATCTGGTAGACGAGATACTCGACGTCGTAGCCCACACCCCGTGTCCCATAGGACCCGAGGTACGAGAAGTCCTTGCGCAGCTTCGCGGAGTTGACCCCCGCCGCTGCGGCCAGTTCCTCGGATGAGACGGTGGGCACCGAACGCTCGGAGAGCCCGGTGAGGGCACGGAGATACAGCGGAAGCCGGGCGACGGTGGCCTCGGGAATCCCTCGGCTACGGGTCGCCGGTCGGTGAGTTCGGCCAGTTGCCACGGTGCTCCTGCGGGTAGAGCGGGGCTGTGGGCGGGCGTAGGTCTCCGGTGTCCCCGGACCGCCCCGTCGAGTGCAGGCTATGTCTTTGTGAACGCGTGCACAAAGATGGTGTCCGATTTGCCCGGCCAACGTGACCGGGGTCACGCACCCCCGGCGCCTGCACCGGGAACCGGCACACAAACACCGCGCACCCATGACTCTGGGGGCCAAACCGCACACACTCCTCTAAGATCCACGCCCCCGAGACCGATTCGCCGTCGATCCTAAGCGATTTTCGGACTACTTGTACTGGTCGGTCAGTGCCTTCCTGAGCCGGTCGGCGTCCACCCGCCAGAACGTGTGCTGCTTCCCGTCGACCAGCACGACGGGAATCTGCTCCCAGTACTCCGCGTGGAGCACCGGGTCCCGGTCGATGTCCTTCTCCTCCCACACCACCCCCACCTCCCCGCAGACCTGCTCGACGACCGCCTGGGCGTCGTCGCACAGATGGCAGCCGGGCTTGCGGATGAGCGTGACGACACGCGCGCGCGGGGCGGGAGTCTTGCGCCGGAAGAGGGGACTCATGACGCCATTGTCCCGCCCGCCCCGGCCGCCGCACCCGCCCCGGCTTTACACCCCGGACAGGGAGAGTTCACACCCCGCAAACCTCCCGACTCCGGAACCACCGAACAGACTGGCTATGCTCACGGGCATGGCCGCTCTCCGATGGCTCACCCCCCGTAGGCGCTCCGCCACGGCGCGGAGCGTGTTGGCAGGCGAGGCTTCGGCCGAGGCCGCCCGCAAGACCACCGAGGGCTCCGGCGCCGAGCCGCCCTCCGGCGCGGAACCCGAGTTCCCGGTGCCCGGCGACACCCGGGCCGCCGCCTTCTTCGACCTGGACAACACCGTGATGCAGGGCGCCGCCCTGTTCCACTACGGCCGCGGCCTGTACAAGCGGAAGTTCTTCCAGACCGGCGACCTGCTGAAGTTCGCCTGGCAGCAGACCTGGTTCCGGCTGGCCGGCTTCGAGGACCCGGAGCACATGCAGGACGTCCGCGAGTCCGCCCTGTCCATCGTCAAGGGCCACCGGGTCGCCGAGCTGATGTCCATCGGCGAGGAGATCTACGACGAGTACATGGCCGAGCGCATCTGGCCCGGCACCCGCGCCCTGGCCCAGGCCCACCTGGACGCGGGCCAGCGGGTCTGGCTGGTCACCGCAGCCCCGGTGGAGATCGCCACGGTGATCGCCCGCCGCCTGGGCCTGACCGGCGCCCTCGGCACGGTCGCCGAGTCGGTCGACGGCGTCTACACCGGCAAGCTGGTGGGCGAGCCGCTGCACGGCCCGGCGAAGGCGGAGGCGGTCCGCGCCCTGGCCGCCGCCCAGCACCTGGACCTGACCCGCTGCGCCGCCTACAGCGACTCCCACAACGACATCCCGATGCTGTCCCTGGTCGGCCACCCCTACGCCATCAACCCCGACAGCAAGCTCCGCAAGCACGCCCGCGACCTCGACTGGCGGCTGCGCGACTACCGCACGGGCCGCAAGGCCGCGAAGGTCGGCATCCCGGCGGCGGCAGGCGTCGGCGCGGTGGCCGGAGGCACGGCGGCAGCCATCGCCCTCCACCGCAAACGCCGCTAGCCGGGGCGGTCGCCGAGACGGGCGCCAGAGCGGTCGCCGAGACGGGCGAAACCCCCTGACCCGCACCACGACACCGCCAACCGCGCAATCACCGACACACCCGAGCAACCCCGACGCACCCAACCGGCCCATCCCCAAAAACCGGCCAATCATCGGACCGTACCCAAGAAACCCCCTGACCACTCCCGTTGTCCGCGCACCGCCACAACACGCCCTGTATCTACCTCCAAATCGAAGCGATCAGATCAACGATCGCTCAAGTATCGGCACTTGATCGAACGTCAAGCGGTTACAGAAGCGACGTAATCGATGATTTGAGCAACTGGGTGTAGCAGTGCCTGCACGAAGCGTTATTCTCCTCAGACGCAAACCGGTACCCCTCCGTCGCTACGACGGGTGAACGGTCCCGCACTGCACGTGATGGAAGCTCTGCCTCTGGGAGTCCCGTGTACCCACACGTCGGGGTTGACGCCTCGGGCCTGGCTACGCTGCGCGCAACGGTCCAACAACTGCTGCGCGAGCTTGTCCCCACCGCGTACGCCGTCCCCGCCCTCGCCTCCGCCACCGCGCCCGTAGGCCCGTGCTACGCACTCGCCGAAGGAACCGCCGCGGTCGGCAGACGGTCCCGTACGACCGGCACCACCGGCGCGACCGCCACCGCCCGCCGTCCCGCGGCCGACAGCGACAGCGCCCGCATGATGGATCTCGTGGAGCGCGCCCAGGCGGGCGAGGCCGACGCGTTCGGCCGCCTCTACGACCAGTACAGCGACACGGTCTACCGCTATATCTACTACCGCGTCGGCGGCAAGGCGACCGCGGAGGATCTCACCAGTGAGACCTTTCTGCGCGCGCTCCGCCGGATCGGCACCTTCACCTGGCAGGGCCGCGACTTCGGCGCCTGGCTGGTGACGATCGCCCGCAACCTGGTCGCCGACCACTTCAAGTCCAGCCGCTTCCGCCTGGAGGTCACCACCGGCGAGATGCTCGACGCCAACGAGGTCGAGCGCTCCCCGGAGGACTCCGTCCTGGAGTCCCTCTCCAACGCCGCCCTGCTCGACGCGGTCCGCCGGCTCAATCCCCAGCAGCAGGAGTGTGTGACCCTGCGCTTCCTCCAGGGCCTGTCCGTCGCGGAGACCGCCCGCGTCATGGGCAAGAACGAGGGGGCGATCAAGACCCTCCAGTACCGCGCCGTCCGCACCCTCGCCCGGCTGCTCCCGGACGACGCCCGCTGACCACAGCTTCGTTCACACACGTTCAGCAACCATCAACTCACGGTCAGTGAAAGCCCGTTGACTCCCCGATCCGATCATCCGCAGTCCGTAACCCAAGTGCCGCGCCGCTCGTTGTGCGGGATGCAGGCTCCCTGTGGTCACCCCCTGACCGACTTCGATCACCCGATCGTGTGTACCCGGTCAGGGCGTGCAACCCTCAGGACCCCCTGGGGAGTCGACCGTCATGACGAGAGGAGGTGCCGCCAGTGATCGCGAACGTATCGGCGCACCGGCGGGCGAACGCCTTCGCCCAGGTCTTGGAGGAACAGTCCGGCCGGGGCACGGCGGCCGAGCAGACCGAGGGTTCACCCCCGGCCGCGGCAGCCGCCGAACACACCGAACAGAGCCGTCTGTTGGCCCTCGCCGCGAGTCTCGGCGACCTGCCCCGCCCGGAGCTGGACCCGGAGGTCAAGGTCGTTCAGCGGGCGCAGCTGGTGGCCGCGATGGAGGCGATGCTCCAGGAGGGCACCGCCGGAGCAGCGGCAGCGGACCCTTCGGTGCCCGAGCAGCGATCCCGCAGAAGCAAGGGCGCTCACCGGGCCACCTCGCTGGGGAAGTTCCGTCCCCGCAGCCGGCTAGCCAAGGGCCTCACGGCCGGCGGACTGAGCGTGAGCGTGGCGGCGGGCGCCTTCGGCGGAGTCGCCGCCGCCAGCTCCGACGCCCTCCCCGGTGACTCGCTCTACGGGCTCAAGCGCGGCATAGAGGATTTCAAGCGCGGTCTGGCCGAAGGCGACGACGAACGCGGTCACGCGTACCTGGACCAGGCGTCGACCCGGCTCAACGAGGCCCGGCGGCTGATGGAACGCGGTCGCGGCGGCCAGCTCGACCACGAGTCCCTCGGTGAGATCCGCCGCGCCCTGTCCGGGATGACCCACGACGCCAGCGAGGGCCACCGGCTGCTCACCGCGGCCTACCAACGCGACCCCGACTCGCTCGGCCCCATCCAGGCGCTGTCCTCCTTCTCCCAGTCCCACCGTGACGCGTGGGGCGCCCTGCGCGACCGGCTCCCGGTCCAGCTCGGCGACGTCAGCCAGCAGGTGACCTCGGTCTTCGACGCCATAGAGGAAGAGGTCGCCCCGCTGCGGTCCCTGCTCCCGCAGCCCCCGGCGAGGGGCGGCACCACCACGGACAGCGGCAACGGACAGAGCAGCCCCGGCAGTGGCCGCTCCGCCGACTCCACCGACCCGGGCGCGTCGTCC
This sequence comes from Streptomyces sp. NPDC048290, assembly GCF_040652095.1. Taxonomy (NCBI): domain Bacteria; kingdom Bacillati; phylum Actinomycetota; class Actinomycetes; order Kitasatosporales; family Streptomycetaceae; genus Streptomyces; species Streptomyces sp. NPDC048290. The sequence goes on along the minus strand of NZ_JBEZLM010000037.1, from coordinate 7,776 downwards.
TCCGCCCCCAGCCAGGGCACGGCCGACAGCGGCCACTCCCGTACGGACAGCCCCCACCGCCCCGCCGACCCCGGCACCGCCGAGAACGACGGTCTGCTCGGCGGCGGCACCGGCGGCCTCCTGGACCCGCCGCACCACACCGGCGGCACCAGCCCGTCCCCGAGCAGGCCGCCCAGCGCCGAACCCGACGTCACGCTGCCCCCGCTCCTCCCGGGCCTCCTGCCCGGCCTGGGCATCGACAGCGAGGACGCCGAGTAGCACGACGACCGCACGATGGGGCGCCCTCTCCCGCAGAGGGCGCCCCATCGTCGTACCGGCTCAGAAGAACGGGCTCAGAAGTACCGGTTCAGAAGAAGCGGCTCAGAAGAACACCGAGCGGCGCTGGACCAGCAGCTTGTACAGGGTGTGCTGGATCTGTTCGCGGACCTGGTCGGTGAGGTTGAACATCAGCATCGGGTCCTCCGCCGCCTCCGGCGGATAGCCGTCCGTCCGGATCGGCTCACCGAACTGGATCGTCCACTTCGTCGGCAGCGGCAGCGCGCCGAGCGGCCCCAGCCAGGGGAAGGTCGGGGTCAGCGGGAAGTACGGGAAGCCCAGCAGCCGGGCCAGGGTCTTGGAGTTGCCGAGCATCGGATAGATCTCCTCGGCGCCCACGATCGAGCACGGCACGATCGGCGCGCCCTGCCGCAGCGCCGTCGAGACGAAGCCGCCCCGCCCGAACCGCTGGAGCTTGTAGCGCTCGCTGAACGGCTTGCCGATGCCCTTGAACCCCTCCGGCATCACCCCCACCAGCTCGCCCGACGCGAGCAGCCGTTCGGCGTCCTCCGCGCAGGCCAGGGTGTGCCCGAGCTTGCGGGCCAGCTCATTGACCACCGGCAGCACGAAGACCAGGTCGGCGGCGAGCAGCCGCAGATGCCGGTCCGCCGGATGGTGGTCGTGCACGGCGACCTGCATCATCAGCCCGTCCAGCGGCACCGTCCCCGAGTGGTTGGCGACGATCAGCGCACCGCCCTCGGCGGGGATGTTCTCGATGCCCTTCACCTCGACCCGGAAGTAGTTCTCGTACACCGGGCGCAGCAGCGACATCAGGACCTGGTCGGTCAGTTCCTCGTCGAAGCCGAAGTCGTCGACCTCGTAGTCGCCGGTCAGACGGCGGCGCAGGAAGGCCAGCCCGCCCGCGATCCGCCGCTCCAGGCCGCCGCCGGGGCCGTCCTGCGGCGGCTCCGCTTCCTCACTGGTCACAGGGACGTCATCCTGCGTCCGGGGCGTGCCGGGCAGGGCCTGGACATCGGCGGTGGCGTCCCCGTCGGGCTCCGTACCGGCCTCGTGGCCGGGCGCGCCGGCCGGGTCGAGCTGCTCGTCGAGCTGATGGACCGGCGCCGGCTTCCCGCCGGCCCGCCGACTGCCCGCGCCCCGGCGGCGCCCGGAGCGCTGCGCCCCGCCCCCACGGGACCGGTCGTCGTCGAACGGAAGGACCTTGGCATCCGCCATCGTTGATGCGCTCCTCGGTTGGCGCTGGTGGGCGCTAGTCGGCGCTCGTGGGGTGGCCGCCACCGGCGACGGGCAGCGCGGTGAGCCGGTCGACGGCCCGTGCGACGGCCTCGGGCGGCAGCAGTCCGGGCCCCCGGCCGCGCACGAAGTCCGCGAACGTCTCCGCCGTGGTGTACTTCGGCCGGAATCCCAGTGTCTCGCGCATCTGCGCGGTCGAGACGACCCGGCCATGGGTGAGCAGCCGGATCTGCTCGGGCGAGAAGTCGGTCATCCCGAGGGTCCGCACCAGCGACCCGGCCCAGGTCACCGCGGGCAGCAGCAGCGGCACGGTCGGGCGGCCGAGCCGCCGGGCGCACTGCGACAGCAGCAGCACCCCGTCCCCGGCCACATTGAAGGTGCCGCTGTTCAGCGTCCCGCGGCGCGGCTCCTGCGCGGCGATCCGCAGCACGTCGATCACATCGTCCTCGTGCACGAACTGCAGCCGGGGGTCGTAGCCCAGGACCGTCGGCAACACCGGCAGCGAGAAGTACGCGGCGAGCGGCGAGTCCGCGCTCGGCCCGAGGATGTTCGCGAACCGCAGCACACACACGGCGACATCGGGGCGCCGCCGGGCGAACCCGCGCACATACCCCTCGACCTCGACGGTGTCCTTGGCGAAGCCGCCGCTGGGCAGCGACTTGGGCGGGGTCGTCTCGGTGAACACCGCCGGATCGCGCGGCGCGGACCCGTACACATTGGTGCTCGACTTCACCACCAGCCGCTTCACCGTGGGGGACTTCTGGCAGGCGCCGAGCAGCTGCATGGTGCCGATGACGTTGGTCTCCTTGACCGTGGCCCGGCTGCCGCTGCCCAGCGCGGTCGCGGTGACATCCATGTGGACGACCGTGTCCGCCCCGGTCTCGGCGAGCACCCGGGCGATGGTCGGCTGGCGGATGTCCGCACGGATGAAGTCGGCGCCGCCGAGCGGGTGCTCCGGGTCCACCGCGTCCACCGCGATCACCCGCTCCACCCCGGGGTCCCGCTGGACCCGCCGGACGAAACGGCCGCCGAGCCGTCGCGCCACTCCGGTCACAAGCACGACCTTGCCCAAGATCAGCGCCTCTCTTCCCGATGCACCGCGCCGCTGCCGCCAACTTAGCGCCTCGACATTGCGCTGTGATGACCGCACACCCCCGAGGCCACCGATTCCGGCCCCGCGGTGCCCCCCGTACGTCCCCGGACATGACGACGGCCCCCCACCGGTCCAGGACCGGCAGGGGGCCATCCACATTCGCTTGCGCCCGACGGCGTCACGAACGTCGCAGAAGCATCAGCACCGGTGACGACGGCACCCGGGAATCACCCCGCCACCACCGCCCCGCACCGCCGCTACTTCTTGTTACGACGCTGGACGCGCGTGCGCTTGAGCAGCTTGCGGTGCTTCTTCTTGGCCATCCGCTTGCGCCGCTTCTTGATAACAGAGCCCACGACTACCCTCGCTCACTTCTCATCACTCGGTGTTTGGGCGCCATGGGCCCACACGACCTACGAGGGGCTAGCCTACCCGCCCGAGCGCTGAGGTCGTAATCGAGGGGATCGTCAGGCCGTCTCCACCCCCACATAACTGTCGCGGAGGTACTCATGAACCGCGTTCTCGGGGACACGGAAGGACCGTCCCACCCGAATCGCGGGCAGATGACCACTGTGCACCAGCCGGTACACGGTCATCTTCGACACTCGCATCACCGAGGCAACCTCCGCCACGGTAAGGAACTGAACCTCGCTCAGAGGCCTCTGATCGCCAGCAGCCATGACACACCTGAACCTTCCGCACTCGACGGCCACCGGCTTCCCCTTCCGGTGACTCTTCGTCGTTGCGTGCTCACTCCCCAATGTAGGGGCGGGTGATGCGAGTGGGGAAGAGGTGCACCTATCGGCGGCCTACTGTGACAGACACGCTCGATTGAGTACGTAGCGGGTCAGCGGCAGGTAGTAATCGGACCGCACGCCGTCATCGAGGGGAACGACGACGGACACCCGTCCCTCCGCCTCCCCGACGAACAGCGCGGGATCATCCGTATCGCCCAGACCGATAGCCTCGAACCCCAGCTGACCTGCCCCGCAGACCCAGCCGTGGTCTCCGATCACCAGCTCCGGCAGCGGCCCGCCGGCCTCGGCGAGCGCCGCCAGCGCCATCCGCACCGGCAGCGGGGAATGCGCATGCGCGCCGGTCGCACGACGGGGGGCCCCAGGGTTGTGCGCCCGCACGAACCCGACGCCCCGTACGTAATCAAGGTTGTACGTGCGTAGACCGAACCGGGTCGTTATGTCGACACAGCGACCCTGCGCCGGGGTGAGAACAACACATCCCGCCGCCGACAGAGCGTCTGCGAGCCCGGCGTAGAAACCCAGCAGCGCATCCGGGTGCCCGGTCCCGATCAGCACCGGCCCCTTGCGCTGAGCTACCTCGGCGATCCGCTCGGCGAACCGATCGAACGCGAGCAGCGTCCGCAGCGGATCGATCACATCCGGCCCGTCGACATAGCGCGGGTCCGGAGATACCCCACACTTATCCGCCATTAAACCGATCAATTCCGGCTCATCCCAGATGCCTTCGGGGTCGATCCCGAGCAGCACCCGGGGGTCGCGGGCCGCGAACAGCCGATAGCTCCGCAGACTCACCTCACGCCCGGTGGCGACGACCCCCGCGATCCGGCACCCCACCAGATGCCCAAGAACACCCCGACGACCGAGCACGCCCCGATGCTCCCGCACAACCACCCGGCCCACCCGGGCCTTCCCGCTATTCCCCCACGAGCGGCGTAACGACGGATGCCCCGGCGACGGCCACAGCGACGGGCTTCCCTGACGCCGGGCACACCGACCGCTTCTCCGGCGGCAGGCACACGGACGGCTTCCCCGGCGAGGCGCACACCGACCGCTCCCCCGGCAGCGGACACCGCGACGCAATCCCCGGCAGCGGACACCGCGACGGACGCCCCACGACGGATGCCCCGCGACCGGCGTGCCGACGGACGCCCGAACCGCCCACACCTCAGGCCAGCAGCCCCCGCAGCGGAAAGACCGCCCGCCGAGCCGCCAGCACCGCCTGGTCCACCCGGTCCCCCGGGTCGTACCCGTCCTCCCAGGCCCGCCACGCCACCGGCCACCGCCCATCGGTCATCCGCACCGGCGCCAGTTGCCGGGTCCGGGCGAAGACCTCGGCCCGCCATCCCTCCGGAATCACCGTCTCCGGCGCCACCTCACGCCCCGCCGCGATCCCCACCAGATGCGCCCAGGACCGCGGCACCACCTCCACCACCGCGTAGCCACCCCCACCGAGGGCCACCCACCGCCCCCCGGCGTACTCGTGCGCCAGCTCATGACAGGCGGCCTGCACGGCACGCTGGGCGTCCAGGGAGACGGCCAGATGCGCCAACGGGTCCTCGAAATGCGTGTCCGCCCCGTGCTGGGTCACCAGCACGTCCGGCCGGAAGTCGGCCAGCAGCTCCGGCACCACCGACTGGAACGCCCGTACCCATCCCGCGTCCCCCGTCCCCGCGGGCAACGCCACATTCACCGCTGACCCCGCCGCCGGCCCCGCCGCCCCCGTCTCCTCCGGCCATCCGGTCTGCGGGAACAGCGTCCTGGGGTGCTCGTGCAGCGACATCGTCAGCACCCGCGGATCGTCCCAGAAGGCCGCCTGCACCCCGTCCCCGTGATGCACGTCGACATCCACATAGGCGACCCGCTCGGCCCCCAGCTCCAGCAGCCGCGCGATGGCCAGCGCCGCGTCGTTGTAGACACAGAACCCGGAGGCGGCCCCCGGCATCGCGTGATGCAGTCCGCCCGCGAAGTTCACCGCGTGCAGGGCGTCCCCGCGCCACACCGCCTCGGCCGCCCCCACCGACAGCCCCGCGATCAGCGCCGACACCTCATGCATCCCGGCGAACGCCGGATCGTCCACGGTCCCCAGCCCGTACGCCTGGTCCGCGGACCCCGGGTCCACGGACGCGGCCCGCACCGCCGCGATGTAGTCCTCCCGGTGGACCAGCCGCAGCGTCGAGTCCCCGGCCGGCTTCGCCGACCCGACCTCCATCGCCTGGTCCAGCCCCAGCGCCCCGACCAGCGACCGGGTCAGCGCCAGCCGGACCGGGTCCATCGGATGCTCCGGGCCGAAGTCATACCCCGTGACCGCCTCGTCCCACATCAGCTGTGCGCGCCCGCTCATGCCCGCCACCGTATCGGTCACCCTGTCCCTCGAACGACCGGGCGTACACCAACGTCACCAGCACCAGCACCATCGGTACGAGCATGGCCCCCCGATAGCTCCACACATCGCCCAGCGCCCCCACCAACGGCGAACCCACCAGGAACCCGACGTAGTTGAAGATGTTGAGCCGCGCCACCGCCGCGTCCGACGCCCCGGGGAACAGCCGCCCCGCCGCCGCGAACGTCTGCGGCACCAGCACACACAGCCCGAGCCCCACCAGCGTGAACCCGAGCATCCCCGCCCAGGCCCCCGGCGCCCCCGCCACCACCGCGAACCCCCCGGCGGCCACCACGGCCCCGCCCCGCACCACGGCCACCGCCCCGAACCGCCGCACCCCGAAGTCCCCCAGCGCCCGCCCCACCAAGGTGGTCACCATGTACACGTTGTACGGCAGGGTCGCGAGCTGCTCGGACGACCCCAGCACATCCTGCAAATACTTGGCACTCCAGTTGGAGACCGTGGAATCCCCGATGTAGGCGAACGTCATCACCAGACAGAGCGGCAGCAACGCCTTGAACACCACACCCGAGCCCCCGGCCCCACCGGACGACTCCGGCGCACCCCCGACGGCCTCCTTCTCCCCGTCCACATACCACCGGCTGCCGACCAGCGCCGCAGGCACCAGCACACACACCACCGGCAGATACGACACCCACAGCGCGAGCCCCCAATGGGCGCCCACCCACGCCAGCGAGGCCCCCAGAATCCCGCCGAGGCTGTACGCGGCATGGAACCCGAGCATGATGCTCCGCCCGTACGCCCGCTGAAGACTCACCCCGAGCATGTTCATCGCGGCATCGAGCGCGCCCACCGCCAGCCCGAACACCGCGAGCGCGACGGCCAGTTCGACCATCCGCTCCCCGGCCCCGACCCCGAACAGCGCCAGCAGCACCACCGGCTGCGACCACCGCAGCACCGTGCTGGGCCGCACCCGCTTCACCAGCCACTCGGTGCCCACACTCCCGACCCCGGCCAGGATCGGCACCGCGGCCAGAAAGACCGGCAGCAGCGCGTCGGACACCCCGTACTGATCCTGAACCGCCGGAATCCGTGTCACCAGCAAGGCGAAGGCCACGCCCTGGGCGAAGAAGCCGAACGCCAGCGAAGCCCTACCGCGCCGCAGCACCTCAGTCATGGCGGCGAGCGTAGGGCCCTGGGCTGCCCCTGCCTATATCAAGCCAAAGATGAATTTCCCTCAGCTTCAACTCACCAGCGGGGCTAGCTCTTCCATCTCGAAGAAGAACCGCCCGGCCCCCGCCAGCCGCTCCACCGGAGTCATCGCGGCGAACCCCACCACATCCATCCCCGCGGCGACACCCGCCCGCACCCCCAGCGCGCTGTCCTCCACCACGACACACCGCTCAGGCGCCACCCCCATGGCCCGAGCCGCGTACAGAAACAGATCCGGCGCCGGCTTCCCCCGCCCCACGTCCTCGGCACTGAAGATCCGCTCGTCCCCGAACCACCGCTCCAGCCCGGTGACCCGGTGCCCGACCCGAATCCGCCGATGACTCCCCGACGAGGCAACGCAGTACGGCACCCCGGCGGCCGTCAGCCGCTCCAGCATCTCCACCACCCCCGCGACCGGCTTCAACTCCCGCTCGAACGCCGCGAAGACCCGCTCATGCAGCACATCGTCGAACTCCTCCGGCAGCCGCTCGCCGGTCCGCTCCAGAATCAGATCGTGCACCCGATGCACCGCGGCCCCCATGTAGTCCCGCAACGAGTCCTCGTACGAGGTCGGGTACCCCAGCTCGGTCAGATACCCGGCGAGCAACCGATTGGAGATCGGTTCGCTGTCGACCAGCACCCCGTCATTGTCAAAGATCACCAGGTCATAGCGCATGACCATGACCCTAAGCTCCCCGAACTCTCCGGTGTCGTCGGTGGGGTACCGGAAACGCAGAAAAGCCCCGCATCCGAAGATGCGGGGCTTCCCCTCAAAGTTTGTTCGGCGGCGTCCTACTCTCCCACCGGGTCCCCCCAGCAGTACCATCGGCGCTGTAAGGCTTAGCTTCCGGGTTCGGAATGTA
>NZ_JBEZLM010000036.1:0-70839 GCF_040652095.1 Streptomyces sp. NPDC048290 | reverse complement strand
ACCCGCACTCACCCACACACCTCTGCCCCCCCCAAAAAAAAGAGGCGGACGGCCCGCCGACGTGCTTTTCAGGGGCGCTGGGGGTACCCCCTCTGGGGGAGGAACTGCGCGACCAGCCCCCACCCAGCCGCACCCGACATACGACCCCACCCGCCCCTGTCGGAGACATGTCGGTGGTTTGTCGGTGGGCGCTGGGACGCTCGGCGCATGACACGAATCGACAAGAACCCTCACGGCGAACAGGTCGCCGTCAGCGTCAGGGGACTGGTCAAGCACTACGGCGAGACCAAGGCGCTGGACGGCGTCGATCTGGACGTACGCGAGGGCACCGTCATGGGTGTGCTCGGACCGAACGGCGCCGGCAAGACCACCCTCGTCCGCATCCTGTCCACGCTGCTCGCGCCGGACGCCGGACGGGCCACCGTCGCCGGGTTCGACGTGGTGCGCCAGCCCCGGATGCTGCGCCGGGTGATCGGGCTGACCGGGCAGTACGCCTCGGTCGACGAGAAGATCCCCGGCTGGGAGAACCTCTACATGATCGGGCGGCTGCTGGATCTGCCCCGCAAGGCGGCCCGCGCCCGCGCCGACGAGCTGCTGGAGCGCTTCTCGCTCACCGAGGCCGCCCGGCGCCCGGTGAGCACCTACTCCGGCGGGATGCGCCGCCGCCTGGACCTCGCCGCGTCGATGATCGGCCGCCCCGAGGTGCTGTTCCTGGACGAGCCGACGACCGGCCTCGACCCGCGGACCCGGAACGAGGTCTGGGCCGAGGTCAAGACGATGGTCGGCGACGGGGTGACCGTGCTGCTGACCACCCAGTACATGGAGGAGGCCGAGCAGCTGGCCACCGAGCTGACCGTGGTCGACCGGGGCGCGGTGATCGCGAACGGCGGCATAGAGGAGCTGAAGGCCAAGGTCGGCGGCCGGACCCTGCGGATCAAGCCGGCCGACCCGCTCCAGCTGCGCCCGCTCGCCCACGCCCTGGACGAACTGGGGCTGACCGGGCTGGCCGCGACCACCGTCGACACCGAGCGCGGCAGCGTCCTCGTGCCGATCCTGAGCGACGAGCAGCTCACCGCGGTGACCGGCGCGGTGGTCGCCCGGGGGCTGACGATCAGCTCCATCGTCACCGAACTGCCCAGCCTGGACGAGGTGTTCCTGTCGCTGACCGGACGCCGGGCGAGCGCCCCGCAGGACACCGTGCCCGCCGACGACCGTGAGGAGGTCGCCGTATGAGCGCGATCACCAGTACCGCACCGGTGGCGCCCGCCGCCGTGAAGGACGACGCCCGGATTCCGCTGCGCGGGCATGTCCGGCACACCGGGGCGCTGATCCGCCGCAATCTGCTCTGGATCCGCCAGGACCCGGAGTCGATGTTCGACGCCCTGCTGATGCCGGTCGTCTTCACCCTGCTGTTCGTGTACGTCTTCGGCGGCTCGATCGGCCAGGCGCTGGGCGGCGGACAGGACGGATACGTCCAGTACGTCATCCCGGGCATGTTGGCGATGATGAGCATGACGCTGTCGCAGAGCGTCGGGACCGGGTTCAGCCAGGACTTCAACACCGGGGTGATGGACCGCTTCCGGTCGCTGCCGATCGGGCGCGGCTCGGTGCTGTTCGCGAAGATCTCGGTCGAGCTGCTGCGGATGCTGTTCGCCACGGCGGTGCTGATGGTGGTGGCGGTGCTGGTCGGGTTCGACATCGCGCACTGGGCGGGGCTGTTCGCCGCGGTGGGGCTGTCGACCGTGTTCGCCTCGTCGATCATGTGGGTGTTCCTGACGCTGGGCGTGATCCTGAAGAACGCGCAGTCCGTGCAGGCGATGGGCTTCCTGGTGCTGTTCCCGCTCCAGTTCGGCTCGTCGATCTTCGCGCCGACGTCCTCGATGCCGGGCTGGCTCCAGGCGTTCACCGACTACAACCCGCTGTCCACGCTGGCCGACGCGGCGCGCGGGCTGATGGTGGGCGGGCCGGTCGCGCACGATCTGTGGGTGACGGTGGCCTGGTCGGTCGGCATCACAGCGGTGATGGCCCCGGTGGCGATCCACAAGTTCCGCACCAAGAGCTGACCAAGGGCTGACCAAGAGCTGAGGGGCCCGTCGGCCGTCCGCCGGGTCAGTCCTCGGGGTCAGTCCTCGGGGTCCGGGCCGAGCAGGGCGCCCGCCTCCTCCGGGGTCAGGGTCGCGCCCTCGGCGAAGGCGGCGGTGAAGGCGGCCTCGCCGAGGGCCCCGCGGGCGGCCTCGGTGGCGCGCTCGCGGGCCGCGCGTTCCGTCGCGGCCTCCACATGGCCCTGGGCGAGCAGGGCGCCGGCGGCGCCCAGGCAGCGGGCCGCGTCCCCGGCCCGGCGGCCGTCGTCGGCCTCGGCGAGGGCGATGGCGCCGACCGTGAGGTACACGGACTGCATGGTCGGCTGCATCACCCGGGCCAGCGGGTCGCCGGACAGGGCGAGGGCCCGGCGGCAGTTGCGCAGACAGTCCGCGTGACGGCCCTCCGCGGCGTCCAGCCACGCCTCGGCGCCCAGGATGTAGGCGTCGAAGACGATGAAGTGGGCGAGCCGGAACTCCTGGCGCAGCCGGGTCAGCTCGGCCCGCGCCTCGACCAGCCGGCCGCTCAGGCACAGCACCCCGGCGAGATGGAGCCGGGCGGCGGGCAGCGCCTCGCTCAGGGTGTTCTCGTACTGCTCGACCACCTGGCGCAGCACCCGCTCCGCCTGTTCCACATCGCCCCCCTCGGCCAGCACACCGCCGAGCCGGGCGGCGAGGACGGCCGCCTGGGTGCGGGCGCCGAGCGTCTCGGCCAGCTCGATCGCGGTCCGGAAGTCGGCGGCGGCCAGCCCGTGTTCGCCCCGCCGTTCGTACGCCTCGCCGCGGGCGGAGAGCGCCTCCGCGGTGGCCCAGGTGTCCCCGAGCCCGCGCAGGACGGCGAGGGACTCCTCGGCGTCGCGGGTGGCCTCCTCGATCCGGTCGGAGCGGTTGGCGGACAGGTTGGCCCGGATGTTCAGGGCCTGGGCGAGGTCCCACTCGTAACCCGGGGTGGTCCGGCAGGTCCGCACCGCCGCGTCGACGATCTCGTAGAGCCGGTCGATGCCGCCGGTGAGCAGGACCGCGAAGAACCACATCGAGCCGGGGCTGCGGCACACCTGGGGCATACCGGGCTCGTAGACCGCGGCGATGGTGTGCAGCTTCTGCTGGGCGCGGTCGTTCTGCCAGGCGTCGAACTCGGTGTCCATGCAGGCCAGATGGGCCAGATGGATGCCTCGGCGGGCCTCGACCAGGGCTTCGCCGGTGAGCGGCGGCGGGGCGTCGGTGACCCGGTCCCAGACCGGTTCGGCGCGCCGGGCGGGCTCCGCGAAGGGGTCGGGGCCCAGCGCCATCACCTCGGCGCACCAGCCGCGGGCCTCGATCCGCAGATCGCGGATCTGCCAGTACCAGATCATCGAGTGCACCAGGCTGATCGCCTCCTGCTCGTCGCGGGCGGCGACGGCCCGGCGGAGCGCGGTGCGGATGTTCTCGTACTCGCGCTCCAGGCCGGTGATGGCGGCGCGCTGGCCGGGGCCGCGCAGCCGCCGGTCGGTGAGCCGGGCGAACTCCCGGTAGTGGGTGAGGTGGGCGCGCTCGGTGGCGGGGCGGGAGCCGGACGCGGTGAGGTGCTCGGCGGCGTACTCGCCGACGGTCTCCAGCAGTCGGTAGCGCATACCGGAGCCGTCCGAGGGGGCGGCGACCACGAGGGACTTGTCGACCAGGGAGCCCAGCGCGTCCAGGGCGGCGGGGCCGCAGACGGCCTCGGCGGCGGCCAGGTCGCAGCCTCCGGCGAACACCGACAGGCGGCGCAGGACGTCCCGTTCGTCCGCGTCCAGCAGGTCCCAGGACCAGTCGACCACCGCGCGCAGGGTCTGCTGGCGGGGCAGGGCCGTACGACTGCCCGCGGTGAGGAGCCGGAAGCGGTCGTCCAGGCGGTCGGCGATCTGGCGCGGGGTGAGCATCCGCAGCCGGGCCGCGGCCAGTTCGATGCCGAGCGGGAGGCCGTCCAGGCGGCGGCAGATCTCGGCGGCGGCCTCCGGGTCGTCCTCGATCCGGAAGCCGGGGCGGGCGGCGGCGCCCCGGTCGGCGAGCAGCCGCAGCGCGGACGGCTCGGGCAGCGGCTCCACCGGGCGCAGCAGTTCGCCGGGGACGCCGAGCGGTTCACGGCTGGTGGCGAGGACGGTGAGCCGGGGGCAGCGGGCGAGCAGCTCCTCGGTGAGCAGCGCTGCGGCCTCGATCACATGTTCGCAGTTGTCCAGGACGATCAGCATCCGGCGCGGTCCGCAGTGCTCGACCAGCCGGTCCACGGGGCTGTCGTGCCGTTCGGCGACGGCCACCCGCATCTCCTCGGCCCCGGCGCCGTACAGCACGGTCTGGCGGGCGCCCAGCGCGGTCAGCACCGCCTCGGGGACGGCGGCCGGGTCGTCCACGGGCGCCAGCTCTGCCAGCCACACCCCGTCCGGGGCGGCGTCCCGTACGGTCTCGGCGGCCTCCTGGGAGAGCCGGGTCTTGCCCGCGCCGCCGGGGCCCAGCAGGGTCACCAGACGGGCGGCGGCGAGGTCGGCGCGGATCGCCTCGATGTCGGCGTCCCGGCCGACGAAGGAGGTGAGCCGGTCGCGGAGGTTGCCGGGCGGGCGGGCGGCGGCGGGGGGCTGCGGGTCGGTGGTCAGGAGTTCCGTGTGCAGGGCGCGCAGTTCGGGGCCCGGGTCGGAGCCGAGCCGGTCGGCGAGCATCCGGCGTACGTCGTCGTAGGCGGCCAGCGCCTGGGCCGGGCGGCCGGTGTCGCGCAGGGCGCGCAGGCGTAGCGCCTGGAGGGGTTCGTCCAGGGGGTGGGCGTCGCACAGGGCGGTCAGCTCGGGCAGCGCCCGGTCGGCGGCGCCGAGCGCGAGGGCGGCGGTGAGCCGGGCGCGGCGGGCGTCGAGGTGGCGGGTCTCGCAGCGGGCCGCGTGCGCGGTGCGGTCGGGGAGGTCGGCGAGGGCGGGGCCGCGCCAGAGGGCGAGGGCGTCGTCGAGGAGGTCGGCGGCCTTGGCGGGGTCGCCGTCGGCCAGGGCGCGGCGGCCCTCGTCGGTGAGGCGCTCGAAGCGGTGCAGGTCGATGTCGTCGGGGGTGGCGGCGAGGCGGTAGCCGCCGTCGGTGGACTGTACGGCGTCCGCGCCGAGGGCGCGGCGCAGCCGGCCCACGAGGGCCTGGACGGCGGCGGGGGCGTCGGCGGGCGGGTCGGCGTCCCACACCTGGTCCACGAGGGTGGTCACCGGGACGGGGTGGGTGGGGCGCAGGGCGAGGGTGGTGAGCAGGGCGCGTAGGCGTGCGCCGCCGAGGGGGACGGGGGTGCCGTCTGGGCGGAATGCCTGGGTGGTACCGAGGATTCTGTAGCGCACCGGTCCATTGTCCCTGGGGTGGGGACCGGTTTCAGGTGCGGGGAGTTTGTGACCGAGTGCGCGGTTCCCCGCGCCCCTGGGAAGCGCGGCCCAGTCTCCGGTGCGGGGAGTTTGTGCCTGAGTGCGCGGTTCCCCGCGCCCCTGGGAAGTGCGGGCCGGTCTCCGGTGCGGGGAGTTTGTGCCCGCGTGCGCGGTTCCCCGCGTCCCCCGGGGCGTTCGCGCGGGGATTCCCGGGAGGAACCCCCTGCTGGGGCTGTACGTTCGGGCGGTAGCGTCTGGCCGCGTTCGTCGGCCCGTTCTTCGGACAACTGTGGGAGTCGTCATGGTCACCGCGTCCATCCGCTCCGAGCGGCGGATCAGTCGGGTATTCCTCGGGATCGTCGCCGTGACGTTGGTGACCGGGTGGGCGGCCTGGAAGGGCTTCGCCGAGGAGCCCCCGTTCGCCGTGTTCCTGTTCGTGACCAGCGCTTGGATCGTGTCCCTGTGTCTGCACGAGTACGCGCACGCCAGGACCGCGCTGCACAGCGGGGACATCTCGGTGGGCGCCAAGGGGTACCTCACGCTGAATCCGCTGAAGTACACGCACGCGCTGCTGAGCATCGTGCTGCCGCTGCTCTTCGTGATCCTGGGCGGGATCGGGCTGCCGGGCGGGGCGGTGTTCATCGAGCGGGGGCGTATCCGGGAGCGCTGGAAGCACAGTCTGATCTCGGCGGCGGGCCCGCTGACCAATGTGCTGTTCGCGATCGTCTGCACGGCCCCGTTCTGGCTGGACTCGCTGGACGGCGTGTCGTCCGACTTCCGCTTCGCGCTGGCGTTCCTCGCGCTGCTCCAGGTGACGGCGGCGATCCTGAACTTCCTGCCGGTGCCGGGGCTGGACGGCTACGGGGTGATCGAGCCGTGGCTGTCGCACAAGGTCCGGCGTCAGGTGGAGCCGTTCGCCCCGTTCGGGCTGCTGCTCGTGTTCGCGCTGCTGTGGGTGCCGTCGATCAACGGGGTGTTCTTCGACACGATCGACGCGATCCTCGGCGGGCTCGGGATCAGCGAGGTGGACAGCTACTGCGGACGGGACCTGTACCGGTTCTGGCAGCAGAGCGACCCGTACTGCGCGCACCCGTGACGAGGCGCTACCGCGCGATCCGGCCGCGCCGCAGGTAGTACCAGGTCATGTTGGACGACAGCCCCACGAGCAGCACCCACACGACCCCCACCAGCCAGTTCCCCTGGACGAAGGAGACGACGGCCGCGGCGGTGGCCAGGACGCAGACGATCAGGGCGTAGAGGGCCAGGCGGGGCATCGGGGGCGGCTCCTGTCAGGAGGTGGGGGAAGGACGGGGACACCGGGGGGGTGCCGGGTTCGGGGTGGTGCGCCCCCCAGTGTCCCCCATCGGCTCAGACGTCGGTGACCCGGAGCCCGGCGTGCGCCTTGTAGCGGCGGTTGACCGAGATCAGATTGGCCACCAGCGATTCCACCTGGTGGGCGTTGCGCAGCCGTCCGGCGAAGACACCGCGCATCCCGGGGATGCGTCCGGCGAGCGCTTGGACGATCTCCACATCGGCCCGGACCTCGCCGAGGACCATCACATCGGTGTCGATCCGGTCGACCTCCGGGTCCTCCAGCAGCACCGCGGAGAGATGGTGGAAGGCGGCCGTGACCCGGGAGTCCGGCAGCAGTGCCGCGGCCTGCTGGGCGGCGCTGCCCTCCTCCGGCTTGAGGGCGTAGGCGCCCTGCTTGTCGAAGCCGAGCGGGTTGACGCAGTCCACGACCAGCTTCCCGGCCAGCTCGGCGCGGAGCGACTCCAGGGTCTTGCCGTGGCCCTCCCACGGGACGGCGACGATCACCAGGTCGCTGCGGCGGGCCGTCTCCGCGTTGTCGGCGCCCTCGACGCCGTGGCCCAGGGCCGCCGCCGCGGCCTCGGCGCGCTCGGCGGCCCGGGACCCGATGATCACCTTCTGTCCTGCGCGGGCCAGCCGGTAGGCGAGGCCCTTGCCCTGCGGACCGGTCCCGCCGAGCACCCCGACGACCAGCCCGGAGACGTCGGGCAGGTCCCAGGGGTCCTTGGCGGGGGCCTTCGCGGGGGCTCCGGTGGAGGGGGCGGCCGGGGTGGCGGGGTCGGTGGCGGCACTGTCCGTAGAGGTCATGCGCCGACCCTACGTCCGACCGCCCGCCGTCAGCCGGTGAGGCGGGTCACGGGCACCCGTCGGAAGGCGATCCGCTCGTACGCCCCGAAGTCGCCGGTCTCGTAGAGCAGTCCGACGGTCCGCTGGTCGGCCCGGGTCAGATCGGAGTACGCGGCGGGCAGTCCGTCGGCGGTGAACACCGGGGACCAGGTGGTGCCGTCGTCGTGGGAGGCGCGGACGGTCATCAGGGCGCGGGCGTCGGTCAGCGCGGGTCCGGCGTAGAGCAGCACATCGGGGTTGCGGAGCTGGAGGACGCTGCCCTGGCAGACGGGCGCGGCGAGACCGGCCTGCGGGCGGAACGGCAGGACGAGGGTGCGTCCGCCGTCCGTGGAGTGGGCGTCGGCCCGGTTGCCGGGTGAGCGGGAGTCGTTACGGGCGTTGAAGTAGACGCGGCCGTCGGGGAGTTCGGCGGCCATGGTCTCGTTGACGTTGATGTAGCCGTCGGTGTTCTGGTCGAGGTAGCCGAGGTACCAGGTCTCGCCGAGGTCGTCGCTGAGCAGACAGTGACCGCAGTTGTACTGCGGTTCGGCGCCGGTGCCCCCCGGCGCGGGCGGCACGGTGTGGTTGCCGGGGACCACGATCCGGCCGCCGGTGAGCTGGATGCCGTGGCCGGGCGTGGTGGCGTACCAGCGCCAGCCGGGCTGCTTGACCTGGGCGGTGATGTCCCGGGGGGCGGACCAGGTCAGTCCGTCGTCGTCGCTGTGCTGGACCCAGACCCGGCGGCCGTCGGCGTCGGAGACCTTGCCGGTGAGGATGAGGTCCTCGGAGGCGGCGGCGGACGAGCGGACGTGCACCAGCAGGATCCGGCCGGTGTGCAGGACGACCGGGGCGGGGTTGCCGGCCAGGTTCGCACCGTTGTCGGCGGCGACCTGGAGCGGGCCCCAGGTCCGGCCGCCGTCGGTGGAGCGCTTGAGGACGATGTCGATATGGCCCCAGTCCTTGCCGGAGTCGACCCGGCCCTCGCAGAACGCGAGCAGCGTGCCCTTGGCGGTGGTGACCAGCGCCGGGATGCGGTAGCTGGCGTAGCCCTCCCGCCCGGCCCGGAAGGGCACGGTCACGGTCACGGGGGCGGCGGGGGGCTGGGCGGGTGTGGCGGGCGTGGGGGGCATGTGCGGCTCCTGGTGGGGCAGGGGGTTACGGGACTCTAGGGGTTCGTACGGCGTCCGTGCGGCGTCCGTGCGGCGTCCGTGCGGCGTCCGTGCGGGGGCATGGTGTCAGGGTGGGGACGCGGACGCGGCCGTAATGCGGGCCTGTGCCCAGGACGGGCGAATTCGGGGTGAACTCCGGGTCACAGGTGGCGTGTTGCGGCACTATGCGGGGCTATGGACGCTGTACGGGTCGCACTGCTGCGTGAGGTGCTCGCCGGGACGGGCTGGCTGGGGGCGACGCGCGGCTTCGCGGGCGCGCTGCGCGGCTCGGTCGTGTCGCACGGCGGCGGGCTGCTGCTGGTGGGCACCGAGGAGTACGAGCCCTGGCATCTGGCGGCCCATCTGGTGGACGAGGCGGCCTGGTCCGGTACGCCGGAGCTGGCCCCGACGCTCGTACGGCACGCGGCCCGGCCCACCGACCCGGCGCATCTCGCGGTGGGCCTCGGCCGGATCGAGGCGGCCAGGCGCGGGGAGACCCTGCTGGTGGTGGCGCCGGACGAGCCGGGGGCGCCGCTGCTGGAGCGGGTGCACGACGCCCGGCGGGCCGGGGTGACGGTGCTCGCGCTGGGCTCGGACGCGCGGGAGCGGGAGCTGTCGGTCATGGCCCATGAGTTCCTGGCGGTGCCGGAGCGCGGGGAACTGGACCTGGACACCGTCCAGCATCTGGTGAGCGCGGCGGCCGGGGAGAACATCCGCCCGGCGCCCCGGGGGCGGCGGCGCCTGCGGGACCGGGTGTCACGGCTGGCGGACCATCTGACGGCACCGCCGCCGGCACGGTGGTGAGCGCGCGGCCCCTCCGGGGGGCCTAGGGGGACTCCGGGAGGTGTCCGGGTGTCTCGGGGATTCGGGGGACTCAGTCCTCCGGGGAGGTACTCGGGGGAGGTACTGGGGGGGCGGGGCTCAGTCCTCGTCCCGCTCCCCCGGTGCCGGGTCGTGCCAGCGGGGGTCGGTCTCCCACTCCAGGTTCCGCTCCCGGGCCGTCGCCATCGCGTGTTCGGCCTCCTCACGGGTGGCGTAGGGGCCGAAGCGGTCCTTGCCGGGGCAGTCGGGGCCCTCCTCGACCGTCTGGTGCTCCAGGCAGTAGTACCACTCGCCGGGCTTTCCGGCCGTGCGCTTCTTGAACAGGGCCATGAGCGGCTCCTTTCGCCTCTGACATGGTCCCCCATGCCCGCTGGTTAGACTCGCTGGCATGTCTGGCCAGTCGCTGCTCGTCCCAGGGGAGCTGTCTCCCACCCGTTCCGTGCCCGGAAACATCCGGCGCCCGGAGTACGTCGGCAAGCCCGCGCCGACCCCGTACACCGGTCCCGAGGTGCAGACCCCGGAGACGGTCGAGGCGATGCGGACCGCCGGGCGGATCGCCGCGCGGGCGATGGCGGAGGCGGCGAAGCTGATCGCGCCGGGGGTGACGACGGACGAGCTGGACCGGGTGGCGCACACCTTCATGTGCGACCACGGGGCGTATCCGTCCACGCTCGGGTACCGGGGCTTCCCGAAGTCGCTGTGCACCTCGGTCAACGAGGTCATCTGCCACGGCATCCCGGACTCCACGGTGCTGCGCGACGGCGACATCGTGAACCTGGACGTGACGGCGTACATCGGCGGGGTGCACGGCGACAACAACGCCACATACCTGGTCGGGGACGTGGACGAGGAGAGCCGGCTGCTGGTCGAGCGGACCCGGGAGGCGCTGGACCGGGCGATCAAGGCGGTCCGGCCGGGCCGCCAGATCAACATCATCGGCCGGGTCATCGAGTCGTACGCCAAGCGCTTCGGCTACGGGGTGGTGCGGGACTTCACCGGGCACGGCATCAACACCGCGTTCCACAGCGGACTGATCATCCCGCACTACGACAGCCCGCACGCCGTGACGGTGATCCAGCCCGGGATGACCTTCACCATCGAGCCGATGCTGACGCTGGGGACGCACGAGTACGACATGTGGGACGACGGCTGGACGGTCGTCACCAAGGACCGGCGGCGGACCGCGCAGTTCGAGCACACGCTGGTGGTGACGGACTCGGGGGCGGAGATCCTGACCCTGCCGTAGCGCTCCGCGCGTGTTCCGGGGATCAAGGGGATCCCGGGGATCAAGGGAGGCCCGTCCCTGCTGGGGGCGGGTTCTTTCTTGTACGCTTTTACCGACAGGGAGTCGGGAAAAGCATTGACTTAGGTAAGGCTCACCTTAGATGATTCATTCCATGGAGTCCTTCTCGACAGTCATCCGCACCGCGTCCCAAGAGCAGCATGTGGAGGCGGAGACCTCGACGTTCATGAGCGATCTGCTCGGCGGCCGGCTCGGCGTGGACGCGTACGCGCGCTACACCGAACAGCTGTGGTTCGTGTACGAGGCGATGGAGTCCGGCGCCGAGGCGCTGGCGGCGGATCCGGTCGCGGGTCCCTTCGTCCAGCCCGAGCTGTTCCGGCTCGGCGCGCTGGAGCGCGACCTGGAGCATCTGCGCGGTCCCGGCTGGCGCGACGGCCTGTCCGCGCTGCCCGCCACCGAGGAGTACGCGGACCGGGTGCGCGCGTGCCTTCAGACCTGGCCCGGCGGCTATGTGGCCCACCACTACACCCGCTACCTCGGCGATCTCTCCGGCGGTCAGATCATCCGCGACAAGGCGGAGAAGACCTGGGGCTTCGCGCGCAAGGGCGACGGGGTGCGGTTCTATGTCTTCGAGTCGATCGACAACCCGTCCGCCTTCAAGCGGGGGTACCGGGAGCTGCTGGACGCGCTGCCCGTGGACGATCTGGAGAAGCAGCGGGTGGTGGCGGAGTGCAAGCGGGCGTTCGTGCTGAACACGGGCGTGTTCCGGGCGTTGGGTGAGGAGTTTCCGCTGACCGCGTGAGCGGTCCCCTGGGTGCCGGGGTTATCAGCGTTCAGCGTTCCAGTACCACCCGTCCCCCTATCTCGACCCATCCCTCCGGCTGCGGGGCCGTGAGGATCTGGGAGCCCGCGCCCTGGGTGATGTTCAGGGCGCGGCCCAGGTGTGCCGTGAGCTGGAGCGCCGCCGAGCCGGTGGCCTCGTCCTCCGTGATCCGGCCGTCCCGCGTCACGAAGCTCCGGGCCCGTATCCGTCCGGCCGCCTCGTCCTCCCAGGCCCAGACATAGGAGCGGGGTCCCTCCGGGGGTGCCTCCAGGCTTTCGACCTCGGCCGCCGAGGCGTACTGCCGGAAGGTGCGCCGTGGCGCCCATTCCGCGCGCGCCTCCAACCAGCTGAACTCGCCGTCCTGGCGGGCCCCCGCGAGTCCGGCCGCCGTGGTCAGCTCCGGTACGTCGAGCAGCCAGGCCGCGCCTAGGCAGGCGGTGGCGGCGAAGGGGAGGGGGGCGGTGGGGGTGTAGAGGTCGACGGTTCCGCGTTCGGGGTCGTCGACGAACACCGTCTCGGTGAACGCGAGTTTCTCCGCGAGGGCCTGGCGGGGGGTGGGGGCGGGGAGGGTGGAGCCGTCGCGGACGACGGCGAGTTCCTTGCCCAGGCCGGTGTTCGCTGCGCAGAAGACGCGGAGTACGTCGTATTCGGTCACGGGGGCATTGAAGCGTATGGGGTGACCGGGGGGGCGTTGGTGTCGGGGGTGTTGTGAGTGCGGGTGGGTGTTCTTTTGCGCAGTTCCCCGCGCCCCTGAGGGGGGGGTGGGTGGGGGCGCGGGGAATTGCGGGTGCGGGTGTGTGGGGGGAGTGCGCAGTTCCCCGCGCCCCTGAGGTGGGTCTAGCTGCGGCGCTTGCGCATGGTCAGGACCAGTCCTGTGCCTGTCATCAGGGTGAGGGCCGCTGCTGTGCCCAGGGTTGCTACCGGGGTGTCGGAGCCGGTTTCGGCCAGGCCGCCGGTTGGTCCGGTGGTGGTGGTGCCCGTCGTACCGGTGTCTCCGGTGCCGTCCGTGCCGCCCGTTCCGCCTGTGCCCTCCGTGCCGCCCGTGTCGTCGGGGAGTTCGGCGGATTCCGTCAGCGCGACCGACAGGGTCACCGGGTCGAGTGTCGCGCCCGGCTCGTAGAAGGTGCCGAACGCCTCCGCGCCCTCGGTCGTCAGCTTCGCGGTGAGGTCCTGGAGGGTGATGACGTCCCGCTGGGGCTTCAGGTCGGCCGACTCGGCGGTGAGGTCGGCGAGGACCACGTCCTCGGACTTCTCGCCGAGGCTGGTCACATCGGCGGTGAGTTCGCCGCTGCCGCCGTCGAGGGTGGCCCTGAGGTCGGTCAGGGTGAGGTCGAGACCGTACGCGGTGCCGTCCTGATGGCCCTTGAAGTTCACGGAGCCCTGGAACTCGGCGGTGAGAGTGTCCGCGTCGGTGTCGTACGTGCCGGTCGCGTCCGGGAACGTGAACTCCCCGTTGTCCGCGGCCTGCGCCGCCCCGCCGGACACCGTGATGGCGCCCTTGGCCACGCCGTCCACCACATACGTACGGAAGGAGTCCTTCACGCCCCAGGTCAGCGTGCCGTCGGCGATCTCGCCCCTGGCGGCGGCCGGAGTCGCGGTGGTGGCGGTCGGGGTGGGGGTCCTGGTGGGTGTCGGGGTGGGGGTGGGGGTCTTCGTCGGAGTCGGGGTCGGGGTCGGGGTGCCGGTCGGGGTGCCGGTCGGGGTGGGGGTGCCCGTGGGCTCCGGGGTCTTCTGGAGGACCGTCAGCGGGTCGCCCGCCGCGCCCGCGTAGCTCGCGCTGCCGAGGAGGTCGGCGGCCTGCTGGGTGAGCCTGGTCTCCATGTCCGTCATGGCGCGCGAGACGGTGACCTCGGCGAGCGGGACGTCGTCGGTGGTGGTGCCCGCCGTGGTGACATCGGCGGTGATCTCGCCCTCCGCGCTGTCGAACCGGACGTCCGCGAGGGTGATCTCGAAGCCATGGCGCTCGGACGCGATCCTCAGCGCGCCCTTGAAGGCGAGGTCCACGGTGTGGGCGGTGGGGTCGTACGTCCCGGAGCCGCCGGTGAAGGTGAACACACCGTTGTCGGCGGCCTGCGCGGCCCCGTCGGAGGCGGTGAAGCCGCCCGCGGCCATGCCGACCACATAGGTGCGGTACGACTGCTTGATGCCCCAGGTCAGTTCGTAGCCGGTCAGGGGGACACCGGCCGCGGCGGCGGGTGTGGCGACGGCGAGGCCGAGGGCGGTGGTGCCCAGTGCGGTGGCCACGGCGGCGGCGACGGCGGTACTGCGGCGGCGGGATCGGGTGGGCATGGGTGGTTCTCCTGGGAGTGGGTGTGTCGAGAGGGTTCAGGGGGGTGGTGGTCAGTCGGCGTCCGTCTGTGCCTGTGCCTGTGCTGGTGCCTGGCGGGCGCGGTGGCGGTAGCGGAGGTACGCGGCTGTCGCCAGCAGGAGCAGGGCGGTGGCGGTGAGGGTGACAGGGAGGGCGGGGAAGCCGTCCCCGGACGATCCGGCCGCGGCGATCGGCTCGGCGGGCGGGGTCTCCTGGTCCGGGGAAGGAGTGGGGTCCGCTTCGGGCGTGGGCTGGTCGCCCAGGTCGGGGAGGGCGGGCAGGGGGGCGTCCTCGGTGAGGGCGACGGCCAGGGACACCGGGTCCATCTCCGTGCCCTTCCGGTACATGCCGTCGAACGCCTCGGCGCCGCTCGCGGTGAGCCGCGCCTGGGCCTCGGTGACGGCGACCAGGCCGTTCTTCGGCGTGAGGTCCCGCGCGGTGAAGGTGATGAGGGAGACGTCCTCGGTGGCGCCGTTCACGCGGGCGTAGAGGGTGCCCTTGCCGTCGGTGACCGTGACGCGGAAGGCGTTCAGCCTGAGATCCAGGCCGTGTTCACCGGTGAAGCGCACCGCGCCGGTGAATTCGGCTCTCAGTTCGCCGTCGCGGTACGTCCCCTCCGCGCCGGGGAAGCGGAACAGGGCGCCGCCGTCCTGTGCGCCCGACGACAGTGTCCACGCGCCCTGGGCGATGTCGCCGGTGACGTACTCCCGGAAGGTGCGGCGCACTCCCCAGTCGACGGCCCCGTCGACCAGCTTCTCGGTGGCGGCCTTCGGAGCCTTCGGGGCGTCGTCCTCGGCCGTGTCGTCGTCCGGTGCGGACCCGCTCGCCTCGGGTGTCGTGCTCGGCGCGATGTCCGCCGACAGGCTCACCGGGTCCAGCGGGGTCCCGGCCGCGTAGTACCCGGCGAAGGACCGGGCGCCCTCGGCGGTGAGGGTCGCCGGGAGGTTGTTCAGGGTGACGGCCCTGCCGCCGCCGCGCAGGTCGATGCCGCCCAGCGAGAGGGAGGCGAAGGGCACTTGGCTGGACGTCGTGACCGCCCCCGTGCCCTTCGCCTTGCTCGTGACGTCCACGTACAGCGTGCCCCCGCCGCCGGAGAGCCGGACGGTGGGGCGGCTGATCGTCATGTCCAGTTCGTGGGCCCCGGAGTCGGTCCGGTGCCCCGTGAACCGCACCCCGCCCGAGAACCCGGCGCTGAAGGCCCCGGTGCCCCCGTCGTAGCTGCCGCTGGCCGAGTGGAAGCGGAACTGCTGTGCGCCGACCGTGGCGGCACCGCCGGTCAGGGAGTAACCGCCCTGGGCGATGGGCCCGGTGACATAGGTCTGGAAGGACGATTTCACGCCCCAGTCCAGCCGTCCGCCCCGCACCGGGCTGTCGGCCGCCGCCGCGATCCCGGCCGGGAGCAGCGCCCCCAGCACGGCGAGACAGAGGACGGCGATCCAGCCGGGGCGGCGCGACCGCGCGGATGGGGGCATGACGGACCTCCGACGAAACGACAGGTGAGTGACGGGTGATGACGACTCGGGGCGGCTGGCCTCGGCGCTCCCCAGAGACGACCCCAGAGACGACCACAGCGAAAAGAACCGGCCAGGAACCAACCCGATCTAGCCAGCAAGGTAAGGCTAACCTAAACTCCAACGAGTGATTCCGGAAGGTCCGGTGCGGAGAGGAACGGCACGGTGCGACCCTTGCGCGCCCGACTGGCGGGAGCCCTGCTGGCGGTGCTCACCCTGACCACGGCGGGCTGTTCCGCTTCGGCCGGTACCGGCGGCGGTACCGGCCCGGCCCCCACGGCGGCCGGAGCCGCGCGCCCCGCCGACCGGGTCGAGCCGCTCACCCCGGCCCCGGCGCCGGAGCTGCCCGTCACCGTCACTTCGGCCGACGGCGAGCGCGTCACCGTCGAGGCGGCCGACCGGATCGTCCCGCTGTCCGGGTCGCTCGGCGAGATCGTGTTCAGCCTCGGGCTCGGCGACCGGGTCGTCGGCCGGGACGTGTCCACCACCTTCGAGCAGGCACGCGACCTGCCGTTGGTGACCCGCGCCCATGACGTCTCCGCCGAGGGCGTGCTCTCGCTGAAGCCCGGTCTGGTGCTCGCCGAGACCACCTCGGGCCCGGTCGAGGCGATGGACCAGATCCGCGCGGCCGGGGTCCCGGTGCTGACCGTCGCCCCCGCCAAGGGACTCGGCGATGTCGGCCCGCGGATCGCGGCGGTCGCCGGGGCGCTCGGGGTGCCGTCCGCCGGGCGGGAGCTGACCGAGCGCTCCGAGCGGCGGATCGAGGCCGTGCGCGCGGATGTTCCCGAGGCGCCGGACAGGCCCCGGGTGGCGTTTCTGTATCTGCGCGGCTCGGCCTCCGTCTATCTGATCGGCGGGGCGGAGTCCGGGGCGTCCTCGCTGATCGAGGCGGCGGGCGGGGTCGACGCGGGCGCCGCCTCCGGACTCACCAAGGATTTCACCCCGATCACCAGCGAGGCCCTGGTGAAGGCCGCCCCGGACGCGATCCTCGTGATGTCCAAGGGACTTGAGTCGGTCGGCGGGATCGACGGCCTGGAGAAGGTGCCGGGGGTGGCGCAGACGCCCGCCGGGCTGGACCGGCGGATCGTGTCCGTCGAGGACGGCGTCCTGCTCACCTACGGCCCGCGCACCGACCAGGTGCTCGCCTCGGTCGTGGCCCAGCTCTACGAGGGCGGTGCCGCGTGACCATCCTGGACAAGGCGACCGGACCGGCACCGGCACAGACGCCTGCCCCGGTCGAAGGAACCCGTGTCCGCCGGGGCCCCGCCTGGCTGCTGACCGTCGGTCTGGTCGTCGGGCTGCTGGTGCTGGTGCCGGTGGCGGCGGGCATCGGGGCGTATCCGATCCCGGTCGGGGACGTCCTCGCCTCCGTACGGCACCAGATCGGGCTCGGCGGGCACGAGCTGGACCGGGTCGCCGAGTCCGTGCTGTGGAACGTCCGGTTCCCGAGGATCGTGCTCGCCCTGCTGGTGGGCGCCTCGCTGGGCTGCGCGGGCGCGCTGATGCAGGGCGTGTTCGGCAATCCGCTCGCCGAGCCCGGCACCATCGGGGTCTCGCTGGGCGCGGCGGTCGGCGCGGTCGCCTGCATCGCGCTGGGCCTGAGCTTCTTCGGCACCTGGACCCTCCCGGCGATGGCCTTCGTCGCCGGTCTCGGGACGGTGCTGCTGGTGTACGGGATGGCCCGCGCGGGCGGCCGTACGGAAGTGGTGACGCTGATCCTCACCGGGATCGCGGTGAACGCGTTCTGCGGGGCGCTGGTCGGGCTGTTCATCTTCCTGGCGGACACCGCCGCGGTGAACCAGATCACCTTCTGGCAGCTCGGCTCGCTCTCCCAGGCGACCTGGCCGAAGGTGGCGGCGGTACTGCCGTGTGCGGCGCTGGGACTGCTCGTCGCCCCGTTCTACGCCCGCAAGCTGGATCTGCTGGCCCTCGGCGACCGGCCCGCCCGGCATCTGGGGGTGGAGGTGGAGCGGCTGCGGATCGTACTGATCCTGGTGGTCGCGCTGCTGACGGCCGCCGCGGTGAGCGTCTCCGGGGTGATCGGCTTCGTCGGTCTGGTCGTCCCGCATCTGCTGCGGATGGCGGCCGGTCCCGGGCACCGCTTCCTGGTGCCGGGCAGCGCGCTCGGCGGGGCGCTGGTGCTGCTGGGCGCCGATCTCGCGGCCCGCACCCTGGCCGCGCCCGCCGAGCTGCCGCTCGGTGTGCTGACCGCCCTGGTGGGCAGCCCGTTCTTCTTCTGGCTGCTGCGCCGCACCCGCCGCAAGCAAGGAGGCTGGGCATGACCCCGACGACCGGTTCCACGCGGCCCCGCTTCCCGCTGCGGCTGCGCTCCCGCCCCACTCCCCCGCCCGTCCCCGCCCCCGGTGACGTCCTGGCCGCCACCGAGGCGCTGTCCGTGCGGCTCGGTGAACGCGAGGTCCTGCGGGACGTCGACATCACCGTCCGCGCGGGCGAGGTGCTGGCGCTGGTCGGGCCCAACGGGGCGGGCAAGTCCACCCTGCTGGGCGCGCTGGCCGCCGATGTCCCGGCCGCCTCCGGTGTCGTACGGGTGTGCGGGCGGCCGGTGTCGGCGTGGTCGGCGCCCGAACTCGCGCTGCGCCGGGCGGTGCTGCCGCAGTCGGCGTCGCTGGCCTATCCGTTCACGGTGGCGGAGGTGGTCCGGATGGGCCGGGCGCCCTGGGCCGCGGTGGACCAGGACGACGACGATCTCGCCGTGGACCGGGCGATGGCCGCGACCGAGGTGACCGCCTTCGCCGTACGGCCGTTCTCGGCGCTCAGCGGTGGGGAGCGGGCGCGGGTGGCGCTGGCCCGGGTGCTGGCCCAGCGGGCGCCGCTGCTGCTGCTGGACGAGCCGACGGCCGCGCTGGATCTGCGCCACCAGGAGCTGGTGCTGCGGCTGTGCCGGGAGCGGGCGCGGGCCGGGGACGCGGTGGTGGTCGTGCTGCACGATCTGGGGCTCGCGGCGGCGTACGCGCACCGGGTGGCGGTGCTGCGGGCCGGGCGGGTGGCGGCGGACGGACCACCGGCCCAGGTGTTCTCGGAGGAGCTGCTGTCGGCGGTGTACGACCAGCCGGTGGAGGTGCTGCCGCATCCGAGGACGGGGGCGGTGCTGGTGACTCCGCGCCGGGAGGTTTCCTAGGCCGTCCCCGGGCCGTGACGACGGGCGCGATATCGGCCGCGATGACGGCCGCCTGATCGCCTCCCGCCCGGTGCCCTGAGCGCCGCCCCGATGACCGTCTTGACCACCGCTTGACCGTTCCCTGACACCCGCATTGCCCCTCATTGAGGGCTCCATGACCATAGGCGACGCATGAGAGCTGAATCACTGTCCGACCGGGTATCGGAAAGGTAAGCCTCAGATAAGTTAGGCGCGCCTTCCTTCCCGGTCCGTCCTCTGGAGCCCGCATGCGCGCCGCCGGTTTCTCGCTCACCACCGCCGTAGTCACGGCGGCGGCCCTGACCGCCCTCACCGGCTGCACCGAGAAGGGCGGTTCGGGCGACGGCGGCAATGTCATCGAGGTGACCGCCACCGACGACAAGTGCGAGGTCTCCACCCATGAGGTGCCGGCCGGGCACATCGAACTGGCCGTCGAGAACAAGGGCACCAAGGTCAACGAGGTCTATCTGCTCTTCCCGGACGACCGGGTCGTCACCGAGCGGGAGAACATAGGCCCCGGCACCAGCCAGCGGGTCACCGCCGAGGTCAAGGCCGGTGACTACCGCATCGCCTGCAAGCCCGGCATGAAGGGCGACGGCATCCGCCAGGACCTCAAGGTCACCGGCGGTTCCGCCGCCCCGCGCGACCCCCGGCTCGACCAGGCCGTCGCCGCCTACCGGGGCTACGCCCAGGCGCAGGCCGACGAGACCCTCCCGCTCGCCCAGGCGTTCGCCGACGCGGTGCGGGCCGGGGACGTGGCCGCCGCGAAGAAGGCGTACGCCACCTCCCGGATCGGCTGGGAGCGCACCGAGCCGGTCGCCGAGTCGTTCGGGGACATCGACCCCAAGGTGGATCTGCGCGAGGACGGTCTGGAGGACGGCCAGGACCCGGAGACCGACTGGACCGGCTGGCACCGCCTGGAGCGCTCGCTGTGGAAGGACGGGAAGATCAGCGACCGGGACAAGCAGCTCGCCGATCAGCTGATCACCGATCTGACCGACTGGCAGAAGCGGGTCGGCACCGCCGAGATCACCCCGACCTCCATGGCCAACGGCGCCAAGGAACTGCTGGACGAGGTCGCCACCGGCAAGGTCACCGGCGAGGAGGAGCGCTACTCGCACACCGACCTGGTCGACTTCAAGGCCAATGTCGAGGGCGCCCAGAAGTCGTACGAGCTGCTCAAGCCGGTC
Source organism: Streptomyces sp. NPDC048290 (assembly GCF_040652095.1). Taxonomy (NCBI): domain Bacteria; kingdom Bacillati; phylum Actinomycetota; class Actinomycetes; order Kitasatosporales; family Streptomycetaceae; genus Streptomyces; species Streptomyces sp. NPDC048290. Next base: position 51,088 of record NZ_JBEZLM010000036.1, on the reverse strand, counting down.
GCCCAGGAGAACGACGCGGCGCTGGCCACCGAGCTGGACAAGCAGTTCGCCGCGCTGAACACCCTGCTGGACCAGTACCGCCCGGACACCTCGTCGTACGCCTTCGTCTCCTACGACACGGTCGGCGCCGCCGATCGCAAGGAGCTGTCGGACGCGGTGAACGCGCTGGCGGAGCCGCTGTCCCGGCTGGCCGCCGCGGTCGTGGCGAAGTAGGGGCGCGGCGATGACGGACGACAGCGACACCGGCACCGGTACCGGCACCACCGGTGCACCGGCCCCCTCCCGGCGGGCGCTGCTGGGCTGGGGCGGGGCCGGGCTGGCGCTCGGCGCCGCGGCGGCGGGCGGGGCGGTCGCGATGGCCGGTACCGGCGACGACGACCCCGCTCCGGCGGGCGGCGCGGTCGCCTTCCACGGGGCGCACCAGGCGGGTATCGCCACACCCGTGCAGGACCGGCTGCACTTCGCCGCGTTCGATGTGACGACCGAGGACCGGGACGCGTTCGTGGCGCTGCTCAAGGAGTGGACGGCCGCCGCCCGCCGGATGACGGCCGGGGCGCCGGTCGGCGAGGGCGGGTTCGGCGGGCTGCCCGAGGCGCCCCCGGACGACACCGGGGAGGCGCTCGGTCTGCCGCCGTCCCGGCTGACCCTCACGCTGGGCTTCGGGCCGTCCCTGTTCGGGAGGTTCGATCTCGCCGGGGCCCGCCCGGACGCGCTGGTCGACCTGCCGAAGTTCCCCGGCGACAAGCTCGACACCCGGCGCGGCGGCGGCGATCTCTGCGTCCAGGCGTGCGCGGACGATCCGCAGGTCGCCGTGCACGCCATCCGCAACCTCGCCCGGATCGGGTTCGGGCGGGTCGTGGTGCGCTGGTCGCAGCTCGGCTTCGGCAAGACGTCCTCGACCACGCCCGACGCGCAGACCCCGCGCAATCTGATGGGCTTCAAGGACGGCACCCGCAATATCGCGGGCACCGAGACGGACCGGCTGGAGAAGTTCGTCTGGGTCGGCGCGAAGGACGGGCCCGGCTGGATGACCGGCGGCTCCTATCTGGTCGCCCGGCGCATCCGGATGCACATCGAGACCTGGGACCGCGCCCCGCTCCAGGAGCAGGAGGACATCATCGGCCGGGACAAGGGCGAGGGCGCCCCGGTCGGCAAGGCCAAGGAGCGTGACGAGCCGTTCCTGAAGGCGATGCTCCCCACCGCCCATGTCCGGCTCGCCCACCCGGACTCCAACGCCGGGGCGACGCTGCTGCGCCGCGGCTACTCCTTCACCGACGGCACCGACGGCCTCGGACGGCTGGACGCGGGCCTGTTCTTCCTGGCCTACCAGCGCGATCCGCGCACCGGCTTCATCCCGGTGCAGCGCAATCTGGCCACCGACGCCCTCAACGAGTATCTCCAGCACGTGGGTTCGGCGGTCTTCGCGATCCCGCCGGGCGTGCGGGACGAGCGCGACTGGTGGGGCCGCTCACTCTTCACCCATGTCACCGAAGGGGCCTAGCGCGTGTTCTCCAACTATCTGATCGGGCTGCGCGAGGGTCTGGAGGCCAGCCTCGTCGTCTGCATCCTCATCGCCTATCTGGTCAAGACGGACCGCAGGGACGCCCTCAAGCCGGTCTGGACCGGGATCGCCGTCGCCGTCGCGCTGGCGCTGGGCTTCGGCTGCGCCCTGGAGTTCGGCTCGCAGGAGCTGACGTTCGAGGCGCAGGAGGCGCTCGGCGGCTCCCTGTCGGTGCTCGCCGTGATCCTGGTGACCTGGATGGTCTTCTGGATGCGCCGCACGGCCCGTCATCTGCGGTCCGAACTGCACGGCAGGCTGGACGCCGCGCTCGCGATGGGCACCGGCGCGCTGGTCGCCACCGCGTTCCTCGCGGTGGGCCGCGAGGGTCTGGAGACGGCCCTGTTCGTGTGGGCGTCGGTGCGCGCGGCCGGGGACGGCACGCCGCGCCCGCTGATCGGGGTGGCCCTCGGCATCGCCACCGCGGTGGTACTGGGCTGGCTGTTCTACCGGGGCGCCCTGCGCATCAACCTCGCCAAGTTCTTCACCTGGACCGGCGCGATGCTGGTGGTGGTCGCGGCGGGCGTCCTGGCGTACGGCTTCCACGACCTCCAGGAGGCGGACTGGCTGCCGGGCCTGACGGACAAGGCGTTCGACATCTCCGGCACGATCCCGCCGGACAGCTGGTACGGGACGCTGCTGAAGGGCGTGTTCAACTTCCAGCCCGACCCGACCGTCCTCCAGGTCACGGTGTGGCTGCTGTACCTGGTCCCGACGCTCGCCTTCTTCTTCGCCCCGGTAGGGTTCGCCTCCGGGAAGGGGAGGGTGAAGGCAGCCGATGAGCAGGGATCGCGGCCCGCGAACGCCGCGCAGTCGCCGCAGGATTGACCGCAGGGCCCGGATAGCGGCCACCGTCACCGCCGTGTCGCTGACGGCGGGCGGCTGTGTGGTGGTGCACGGCGAGCGCGAGGTGGTCCCGGCGACCACCCGGGCGGAGGCCACCGAGGCGCTCAAGGAGTTCACCGCCGCGTACAACGCGGCCGACAAGGCGTTCGACCCCGCCCTGGACGCGGACCATGTCACCGGCGCCCTCGCCGCGATCGACGGGGCCCGGCTGACCGCGGGCCGGGCGGGTCATCCGCAGGGCAACCCGGACCACAGCCCGCTGGTGCTGTCGGACACCGGGTTCACGATCCCGAAGAAGGCGGGCTGGCCGCGCTGGTTCGTCGCCGACGCCCGCGCCAACAAGGGCGGGGACAGCCGCTGGCTGTTCGTGTTCACCCGCGACGGTCTCGACCGCACCTGGGAGGCCGCGTATCTGACGCTGGTCGCGCCGGGCGCGGTGCCCGAGTTCGCGACGGACGCGGACGGCTGGGCGGAGCCGGTCCCGGCCGACGCCACCGATCTCGCCGTACGCCCCCGGGATCTGAGCCGGGACTACGCGGGCTATCTCCAGGACGGCGGCAAGACCTTCGCGGCCGGTCCGCACACCACGGGCTGGCGCGACCAGCGGGCGAAGGACACCAGCCGCCCCGGGCTCGCGACCCAGTACATCGACGAGCCGCTCACCGGCGGCGATCACGCCCCGCTGGGGCTGCGCACCAAGGACGGCGGCGCGCTGGTGTTCTTCGCCACCCGGCACTTCGAGAAGCAGACCGCGGCCACGGGCACGGCGGTGCCCGACCCGTCCGACGAGGTGCTGGCCCTGACCAAGGGCGAGATCAAGCAGTCCCTGACGATGGAGTTCGTCTCCAACGAGGTGGTCCGCACCCCGAAGCGCGGCACGGGCGACCAGCGGGTGACACTCCTGGGCCGCATCCAGGGCTTGACGGGGGCGCAGGGCGGCTAGCCACCTGTCGGGCTCAGCGGCGCAGGGGCCAGGCTTCCGACGGATGGTCGGTGTCATCGCCGGTCTCGGCCGCGTACTTGGCGCAGGCGTCGGTGAGGTGCTCCAGCAGGCTCAGCGGGTCGGGCAGGGGGTGTTCGGGGCCGCGGACCCACCGCACGCGCTGTCCGTCACCGAGCAGCCGGGCCGGGGGGACGAGGACGTAGGAGCCCCGGCAGTGCCAGCGCAGCCCGGGGTGCTCGTCCTTGGTCTCGGGGTGGCAGTCCAGCTCACAGGGCCACCACTCGTCCTCGTCCTCGGGGGTGCCGCGGGTGAGGGTGAAGAACAGCGCGCGGCCCTCGTCGCTCTCGGCGACCGGGCCGACCTCGATCCCGTCGGCGAGCAGCCGCTCCAGCGCCCGCCGGCCGGCCGGCAGCGGTACGTCCAGCACATCGTGGACCATGCCGGTGGCGGTGATGAAGTTGGCCTGCGGCTGATGGCGGGCCCAGCGCTCGATCTGGGCGCGGTCGGTGGTCGACTGGGTCTGCCAGGCGAATGACACCGGGTGCCGCGCGGGGGTGGGACAGCCCACCCGGTCACAGGAACACCGGTAACCCGGGGCGGGGTGCGCGGCGGGGGCCAGCGGCAGTCCCGCGGCGGCTGCGGCGAGCAGCAGGGACTCCCGGCCGTCGGTGTCGGCGGCGGTCTCCTTCGGACGGCGTCCGCGCAGCCACTGGCTGATTTTGCCCTGCCGGCCGGTCCCGCCGTCGAACTCCGCGCTCATCTGTCCCCTCGCCTCGCCGTCGTGCGGACAGCATGCCCTATGGTCCCATCTTCGCGCGCTCCGGGGGTGCGGAGCCGACATCCCGGGTGGTTCCGGAGTGGGTGGCATCGGGTGCCTTGCCGGGATTTACGGGGCGGTGTCCGACGACGTCCGGGAGGCGATCCCGTACAGGGCGTAGTCGACCAGGGTGTCGGTGTAGGCGTGGCTGATCGGGCCGGTGTGCTGGAGCCAGCGCTGGGCGAGCGGGGAGACGAACAGTTCCAGGGCGATCCGGGGGTCGACGTCCGGGCGCAGCTGACCGGCGTCCTGGGCGGCGCGCAGCCGCTGGAGGTAGAGCAGCAGACCGGGTTCGAGGAGCTTGGTGAACAGCTGCCTGCCGAGCGCCTCGTCGGCGACGCCCTCGGCGGCCAGGGCGCGGGAGGGGACCTCGAAGCGGGGGTCCTGGAGTTCGTCGACGGTGGTGCGCAGGACGAGCTTGAGATCGGCGGCGAGATCACCGGTGTCCGGGAGCGCCTGGTCGCCGGGGGCGCCACCGGTCTCCTCGGCGACCTGCCCGGCGAGGTCGAGATACGCCTCCATCAGGACATCGACCTTGGAGGACCACCATCGGTAGATGGTCTGCTTGCCGACTCCGGCGCGGGCGGCGATCCCCTCGATGGTGGTCTTGGCGTACCCGGTCTCGGTGACCAGCTCCAGGGCGGCGGCGTAGATGGCCCGCCGCGACTTCTCACTGCGCCGGGAGGCGTCGGGCTTCGTGGACTGCGTGGGCTTCGTGGACTTCATGGCTGCCATGCCCCGAACTTAACAGGTTGACAAGACGCTGCGTCTCGCGAACGATAAACGCATGGAGAGAAACAAGACGACCCGTCTCGTCTCTCTCCACTGACACATCAACCCGAAGCACCGCGTCACCCACGAAAGGGAACCAAGATGAGCCGCAGTGGATCAGGAAACATGCTCGGAGTCGGCGGAACCCGCCAGAACCTCGGCCGCAAGGCGCTGCGCGGTGGCCGCGCGGGGTCCCAGGTGGGCGGCGGACTGGACGCCCAGGCCCAGAAACGGGAACTGCTGCGCAAACTCCAGGAACGCCGCCAGGGGAAGGAGTCCGCGGGCTCCTAGGCCGGGGCGCCCTGGTCGTGCGGCGGCCAGGGATCGCCCCAGTCGGCGTCGCGGGCCGCCTTGTAGAGGTCGCCGTGGCGCTTGGTCACGGTGACCCGGGCGAGCCGCTCCTGCGCCTCGCACAGATCGAGCAGCACCTGCCCCTTGCGGAGCTGCGGCCGGCGGACGACCCGGGCGGCGGCGGGCTCGTTCGGAAACCGGGTCGCGGCGACGTACGAGAACTTCTCGTCCTCGTACGCCAGGGAGCCGCCCTTGATCTGGCGGTGCAGGGCGGAGCGGCTGACGCGGGCGGCGAAGTGGCACCAGTCGGTGCCGGGCACGATCGGGCATCCGGCGCTGTGCGGACAGGGCGCGGCGATCCGGAACCCGGCGGCGATGAGCCGTGCGCGGGCGGCGAGGACCCGTTCGTACCCGTCGGGGGTGCCCGGCTCGACCACGACGACGGCCTGACCGGCCGACGCGGCGGCGTCGACGACGGCGGCCCGGCCGTCCTCGGTCAGCTCCCCGAGCACATACGAGACGGTGACCAGATCGGCGTCGTCGACGACGAGCCCGGCGCCGATCCGGGCCCGCCGCCAGCTCACGTCCCGCAGCTCGGGACGGGCGGCGGCCAGCTCACGGCCGAGGGCGAGGGCGGGTTCGGCCCAGTCGAGCACGGTGACCGGCCGGGTACCGGCCCAGGTGGCGCTGACCGCCCAGGTGGCGGCGCCGGTCCCCCCACCGATGTCGAGATGCGAGCCGGGCACCCACCCCGGTACGGCGTCGGCGAACTCGCCCAGCGCGGAGCTGACGGCGGCGAAGGTGGCGGGCATCCGGTAGGCCGCGTAGGCGGCGACATCGGCCCGGTCCCGAAGAATCGGCACGTCGGTGGGGGTCTCCCCGCGATAGACCCCGATCAGCCGCTCGACCGCGCCCCCCGCCCGCCGCCCCGACACCCCGTCCAGAACCCCGGCAAGCGCCCCACGCAAAGACTCCCCAATCCCATCCACCCCCAAAGTCTCTCACCCAGCCATACACAAAACCCCCGCCCACCCCCACCCCCTAAGGGGCGCGGGGAACTGCGCAAAACCCCCCACAACCCGCACCCACCACCCAGCCCAAGCCACCCACCAGGGGCGCGGGGAACTGCGCGACCAACCCCCACCCACCCGCAGCCGACACCGAACCCCCACCCACCCCCACCAGGGGCGCGGGGAACTGCGCGACCAACCCTCACCGACCCGCACCCGAACCCCCACCCCCACCCACCCCAAGGGGCGCGAGGAACCGCGCACCCCACCCCCACCACCCCGCACCAAAAAAGCGAACCCCCCGTTCACCCACCCCGTACGGCCCGAGCCACCCGCGTCCCCACCGCGGCCCGAGGCCGACTGTCCACCCCCTTCCGCACCGGATGCACCACATTCGCCAGCAGCACCACAAACGTGTCGGTAGCCACATCCAGCACCACCGACGTCCCCGTGAACCCCGTATGCCCCGCGGCCCCCCGCCCCGCCAACTCCCCCATGAACCACGCCTGATCAACAGCGAACCCCAGCCCCGGCGGAGCCAGCAGCAGCTCCACGAAGTCCCGCCCCAGAATCCGGGCGGGCCCATACGCACCCCCCGCCAACAACGCCCGGCACAACACCGCCAGATCCCGAGCCGTGGAGAACAGCCCCGCGTGCCCCGCGACCCCCCCGAGCGCCCACGCGTTCTCGTCGTGCACCACCCCCCGCAGCATCCCCCGGTCCGCCTTGGCCCACGGCCGCCGCTGATCCTCCGTCGCCGCCGCCCCCGGACACGGCCCGAACCCGGTATCGGTCATCCCCAGCGGCCGGGTGATCCCGTCCCGGACGAGCACATCGAGACCGCGCCCGGAGACCCGCTCCAGGATCTGCTGGAGCACGAGCATGTTCAGATCCGAGTACCGGTACTCCCCGACCGGCCCGACCGGCCCCTGCGCCCGCAGCAGCGCCCGCCGCTCCGCCGCCCCGCCGCAGTCGTACAGCGGGGCGTCAGGGCGCAGCCCGGAGGTGTGGGTGAGGAGGTGGCGGACGGTCACCCCGTGCCGGGCCAGCGCCCGGAACTCGGGGAGGTACGCGCCGACCCGGGCGTCGATGCCGAGCCGGCGCCGCTCGATCTGCTGGACCGCGGCGACGGCCGTGCACAGCTTGGTGAGGGAGGCCACGTCGAACGGGGTGGCGACGGTCATCGGGACCTGCCGCTCGGGCGGCAGTTCGACGCCCCGCCCGGCCACGGCGTCGTACGCCCCGTACCGCACGGCCAGCCCCGCCGCCTCGCGGACCGCGACCACCGGCCCCCGCCCGGCGACCAGGACGACACCGGGCGCCCAGGGCCGCTCGCCCTGGGTGAGGGCCCGTACCTCGCGCACCATCCGGTCGAGTTCGGCCGGGTCGAGCCCGGCCCGCTCGGCGCTGCCGTCGCGCAGTCGCGGCGCGCTCAGCTCTCCTCCCCCGCGCCCGCCGCCGGGGCGGTCCGTCCGCTCCACGGGCGGCACATACCCGCGAAGCAGGCCGCGGCCATCAGCGCCGCCGCCAACTGGACGACGGCCATCGGGACGGCGGTGTGCTCACCGGCGACCCCGACCAGCGGCGAGGCGATGGCCCCGATGAGGAAGGACGACGTCCCGAGCAGCGCGGACGCGGACCCGGCGGCGTGCCGTACGCGGAGCAGGGCGAGGGTCTGGGCGTTGGGCAGGGTGATGCCCATGGCGGACATCAGCACGAACAGCCCGGCGGCCACCGGCACGAGCCCGGCCTCGCCGAACACCCCGCTGGTCATCAGCAGCAGCGCGGCGGACGCGGCGATCACGATCGCCAGGCCGACGCCCGTCACCCGCTCCAGCGACACCCGTCCGATGAGCACCCGTCCGTTGATCTGCCCGCAGATCACCAGGCCGATGGAGTTGAGGCCGAAGAGCAGGCTGTAGGTCTGCGGGGAGGCGCCGTAGATCTCCTGGACGACGAACGGGGAGGCGGCGATGTACGCGAAGAGCGAGGCGAAGGCGAAGCCGCCGGTGAGCATGTACCCGGTGAAGGTCAGGTCGGACAGGAGTCCGCGCATCGCGCGCAGCGCCTCGCCGACCCCGCCCGCGTGGCGTTCGGCGGGCGGCAGGGTCTCGGGCAGCTTCGCCCAGACGACGAGCGCGAGCAGCACCCCGACCACGCTCAGCACGACGAAGACGCCCCGCCAGTCCGTGACCCGCAGGACCTGGCCGCCGATGAGCGGCGCCACGATCGGGGCGACCCCGGAGATCAGCATCAGGGTGGAGAAGAACCGGGCCATGGCGACCCCGTCGTACAGATCACGGACGACGGCCCGCGCGATGACGATCCCGGCGGCCCCGGCGAGTCCCTGGATCAGCCGGAACGCCACCAGCGTCTCGACGTTCGGCGCCAGCGCGCACAGCGCGGTCGCCAGGACGTACACGGCGAGCCCGGCGAGGAGCGGGCGGCGGCGGCCCCAGCGGTCGCTCATCGGGCCGACGACGAGCTGGCCGAGCGCCATGCCGGCGAGACAGGCGGTCAGCGTGAGCTGGACGGTCGCGGCGGGCGCGTGCAGGGCGTCGGTGACCTCCGGGAGGGCCGGGAGGTACATGTCCATGGCCAGCGGGGGCGTGGCGGTGAGTCCGCCGAGGATCAGGGTGACCAGCAGCCCGGTCCGGCGGGCGGCACGGACGGGCGACCGCGCCTTCGACGCGGTCGCCTCGGTCAGATCCGGTAGCTGTGCCCGGCTGTCGGGCATGACGGGTCCCCTCCCTAGGTGTGTGGTTCCGTACCTATGCTCTCAGCTCGAACAGACTGTCCAAGGCGCGCGGACGGACCGCCCTCGGGGCGGCCGGGAGGAGATGTGACGGCGATGGCGGCTGACGGTCGGGTGCGGTGGGGGATTCTGGCGACGGGCGGGATCGCCGCCTCGTTCACCGCGGACCTGGTGGATCTGCCGGACGCGGAGGTGGTGGCCGTCGCCTCGCGGTCCACGGAGTCGGCGCGGGCGTTCGCGGACCGCTTCGGCATCGCGCGGGCGTACGGCGACTGGGCCGCGCTCGCCGCCGACGAGGACGTGGACGTGGTGTACGTGGCGACCCCGCACACGGCGCACCGGGCGGCGGCGGGGCTGTGTCTTGCGGCGGGGCGGAACGTGCTGTGCGAGAAGGCGTTCACGCTGAACGCGCGCGAGGCCGGGGAGCTGACGGCGCTGGCGCGGGAGCACGACCGCTTCCTGATGGAGGCGATGTGGATGTACTGCAACCCGCTGGTGCGGCGGCTGCGGGCGCTGGTGGACGACGGGGCGATCGGCGCGGTGCGCACGGTCCACGCGGACTTCGGTCTCGCCGGTCCGTTCCCGCCCGCGCACCGGCTGCGCGACCCGGCGCAGGGCGGCGGCGCGCTGCTGGACCTGGGCGTGTATCCGGTGTCGTTCGCGCAGTTGCTGCTGGGTGAGCCGGACTCGGTCACGGCGAGCGCGGTCCTGTCCGCCGAGGGCGTGGACCTCCAGACGGGCGTGGTGCTGGGCTGGGCGGGCGGGGCGCTGGCCACGCTGCACTGCTCGCTGGTGGGGGCGACGGCGACCACGGCGTCGGTGACGGGCGCGGGCGGCCGGATCGACGTACCGGGCGGGTTCTTCCACCCGGAGCGGTTCGTGCTGCACCGGGCGGGCCGGGACCCGGAGGAGTTCGTCCTCGACCCGGCCGACGGGCCGCGCGACACCCTCAAGCACGAGGCCCGCGAGGTGATGCGGGCGCTGCGGGCCGGGGAGAAGGAGTCGCCGCTGGTCCCGCTGGACGGCACGCTCGCGGTGATGCGGACGCTCGACACGATCCGCGACCGCGTCGGCGTCCGCTACCCCGGCGAGAGCGCGTGAGCCGTCCGGCGGGCGCCCGGCCAAGGGCCGTCCCGTAGCCTGCGGCCTCATGGATGCCATGGACAGCAAGGAAGCCGCCGGGGACCGCTCCCGGGTCGCGGTCGTGACCGGCGCGGGCTCCGGGATCGGCCGCGCGGTCGCCGTCGAACTGCTGCGCAAGGGCTGGTCGGTGGCGCTGGCCGGACGGCGGCCCGGGGCGCTGGAGGAGACGGCGGCACTCGCGCCGGGCACGGACGCGCTCGTCGTACGGACCGATGTGGCGCGGCAGGAGGACGTGACGGCGCTGTTCGCGGCGACGGTGGAGCGGTACGGACGTCTCGACCTGCTGTTCAACAACGCGGGGACGTTCGGCCCCGGCGGGGTGCCGGTGGAGGAGCTGTCCTACGACGCCTGGCGGCACGTGGTGGACACCAATCTGAACGGGGCGTTCCTGTGCGCGCAGGCCGCCTACCGGCAGATGAAGGAGCAGGACCCGCAGGGCGGCCGGATCATCAACAACGGTTCGATCAGCGCCCACGTCCCGCGCCCCCGCTCGGTCGCCTACACCGCCACCAAGCACGCCCTGACCGGTCTGACCAAGTCCCTGTCCCTGGACGGCCGTCCGTACGGGATCGCGGTCGGCCAGATCGACATCGGCAACGCGGCGACGGAGATGACGGCCAAGATGAGCAGCGGGGTGCTCCAGGCGGACGGCTCGGTGGCGCGGGAGCCGGTGATGGACGCGGCCGACGTGGCGCGCACGGTACGGCACATGGCGGAGCTGCCGCCGGAGGCGAACCTGCAGTTCGTGACGGTGCTGGCGACGGCGATGCCGTTCATCGGCCGGGGCTGAACTCCCCCTGGACTCCCGGGAATCCCCGGCTTCACGGCCGGCACAAGTGGAGTCGACAGGTCCGCGCTATTGCGGCCGGTGACGCGGCTGTGCTCAACTTTCCTCCACCAGAGCTTCACACTTGGGGGACCGGCCTTCCGTGACCGGCCCCAAGAGGGCGCCATCCGCTGCCCACTCCGAGGGGGGAGGCGGCCGTCCCGCGGCCCGGAAGGGGGTGGACCTCGCGAGGGACCGCGAGGGACGCACCGGCCCGCGGGACGGCCGCGCCAGCTCTGCCGGGACTCCCGTTCACGCCTGGCCGGTCTCGAAGCGGGAGATGTGGCCGTCCGGTTCGACCACGAAGCTCCAGCGGGTGCGCATCTCGCCCCAGGTGTCGTTGCGGTAGCGGGCCACCAGGGAGCGCCCGTTGTCCGACTCGACCTCCATATGGCCGTGGGAGGAGAAGATCTCCCGGTCGGTCCAGTCGTCCAGATCCCGGTCGGAACCGTCGTCCGACATGGTGGCATCGGGGCTGAGCAGGGCCATGAAGGCGTCCCGGTCATGGGCGTTCACGGCGGCGACGAACGCGCGGACGGCCGGATCGCTGAGCTTGGCGGTCTGAATCGTCATACCGGCCAGCCTCACACCGCGCGCGGACCCCCGCCACCCGGCCCCGGACCCCCGTCGCACCACCGCCCGAACCGCCACCCGAACGGCCCCCGGGGCACGGCGGGGCACGCCCACCGGTGCCACGGTGGACCCACACCCGCACCCCCTGGGAGCCCCCATGACCTGCGCCGACCGACGTGATCTGGGCCTGCTGCTGCTCCGCCTGTCCACCGGCGGGGTACTGGCCGCGCACGGCACACAGAAGCTCCTCGGCTGGTTCGGCGGCCATGGCATCGAGAGCACCGGCCGGTTCATGGAGTCCGTCGGCTACCGGCCCGGCCGCGCCGCCGCCACCGCCGCGGGGCTGGCGGAGGCGGGCGGCGGCACACTGCTCGCGCTGGGCCTCGCGACCCCGGCGGCGGGCGCGGCGGCGGCCGGGGCGATGACGGGCGCGGCGGCCGTGCACGCCCCGCAGGGCTTCTTCGTCCACGACGGCGGCTACGAGTTCGCCGCCGTCCTCGGCCTGGCGGCGACCGGTCTCGCCGTCGCCGGTCCCGGACGGCTGTCCCTGGACCACGCCCTCGGCCACGCCCTGAACCGCGGCTGGATGGTCCCGGTCGCGCTCGGGGCGACGGCGGCGGTGACGTCGGTGGTGGTCGGGCTGCGCGCCCGGCGACTGCGCCGGGAGGCGACGGGGGAACAGGAGGCCCTGTTCGACGTCGACGAGATCGACGACCTCGCCGACATCCCCGAGGAGGAGTCGCCGTCCGGCCGCTGACGGACGCCGGGCGGCTCCGCCGTGGCACCCTCCCTGCATGACTGACACGACCGGTGACCTGACCGGTGACACGACCGGCGACGCGGCCGACCTCTGGGCCCGCGTGGACGCCCTGCACACCTGGCTGGACCGCGACCGCCCCGACGGCGGCCACCAGGAGGTGCTGCTGCGGCTGCTGAAGCTGTCGGAGGAGGTCGGCGAGGTGGCCGCCGCGGCGGTCGGCGCCACCGGCCAGAACCCCCGCAAGGGCACGACCCACACCTGGGACGACGTCCAGGCGGAACTCTGCGATGTCGCCATCACGGCCCTGGTCGCCCTGCGCGCCCTGACCCCGGACCCGGGCGCGGTCTTCACCGCCCACCTGACCCGGGTGACGGAACGCTCCCTGAACGGCCCCCGCCCGACCGCCCGCTGACCGACCGGGCCCACGGGAGCGCCCCCGACACCGCCGGGGGGCCTGCCATGCGGCTCCCGCCACCGACCGGGGGCCCGTCACACGGCCCCGCCACCGCTGGAGGCCCGTCACTGCTGGGGGCCCGTCACCCGCCACCGCCACCGACCAGGGGCCCATCACACCGCCCCGCCACCGCTGGAGGCCCGTCACACGCCCCCGCCACCGCCGGGGAACGGGGCACACCGCCACCGCCACCGCCACCGCCACCGCCACCGACCAGGGAACCCGTCACACCGCCACCGCCACCCCCGTCCCCGTCCCCGTCCCCTCCGGCGTCAGCCGCCCGCGCCGGTGCAGTCCGTACACCGCCGCCGCGCACCCCACGCCGAGACCGCACAGCGCCAGCCACGGCAGGGCGGGCAGCCCGGAGCCGCGGGCGGCGTCCAGGGCGGCACCGGTGACCAGGTTCCCGGCGGTGATGCCGATACCGCAGACGGTGTTGTAGAGGCCGTAGTGGGTGGCGACCAGCCGGTTCCCGGACAGCCGGACGATGGTGTCCATCTCGAACGGGTACGCGATCATCGTGCCGAACGCCAGCAGCAGCGCGGCCAGCGCCGCCGGAACCGCCGCCAGCAGCCACCGCGCGGCACCCGCCTCCGGCACGGGTACGGCGGTGGCCAGCACCAGCGGCACGAACGCCAGACCCATCACCGCGAGCCCGCCGGTCAGCGCGGCGCCGGGCGCGTACCGTGCCGCGCACCAGCGGGTCACCCGGGTCTGCCCGGCGAGCGTGGCCAGCCCCGAGACGGCGAACAGCACCGCCACCGCGGCGGTCCCGCCGGTCCCGTCCCCGCCGAGCCGCCGCGCCTGAAGCGGCAGCGCCAGATACACCTGGAAGGTCAGCACATAGGAGCCGGTCATCGCGGTGGCGAACAGCAGGAAGGGCCGGTTGGCGAGCATCCCCCGCCACTGGGCGAGCACGCCCCCGGCCGCCCGCCCGCTCCCGGTCCCCGGCTCCCGGCGCGCGGGCAGCGCCCGGATCTGGACGACGCTCAGCACCGCGAACAGCGCCGCCGAGACCAGACAGGCCACCTGGAACCCGACGCCGGTCAGTACCATCCCGAGCGGCGGTCCGAGCAGGATGCCCGCCTGGTAGAAGACGTTGAACAGGGCGAACGCCTCGACCCTGCGCTCCCCCGCCCCGGCCGCCAGATACGCCCGCACCGCCGGGTTGAACAGCGCCCCGGCCAGCCCGGTGGCCGCCGACGCGGCGAGCAGCGCGGGCAGCGAGTCCACCAGCCCCAGCGTCGCGAACCCGGCGGTGCGCAGCAGACAGCCGGCCACGATCAGCGGCTTGTACCCGAAGCGGTCGGCGAGCGTCCCGCCGACCAGGAACATCCCCTGCTGGCTGAGGTTGCGCACCCCGAGGACCAGTCCGACCAGCCAGCCCGCGAGACCGAGGGTGCCGGAGAGATGGGCGGCCAGATAGGGCATCAGGAGGTAGAAGCCCAGGTTGATGGTGAACTGGTTGACCATCAGCAGCTGGACCGCGCGGTCGTAGGAACGGACCTGTCCGACCAGCCCCTTCACCGGCCCGCCTCCGGCGTCCGGTGGGCGGCGGCGAGCGGGTCGAGGACGGTGGTGCAGCGGGTCCAGCGGGTGACCTCCTTCTCGCCGGGCCGCCCGATCACCTCGGGGCCGGGCGCGGGCGGGGTGTCCAGGAGGCCGTGGTTGGCGCAGTAGGTGTCGTCGTAGACCGTGGAGAGATAGCGCTGCGGGCCGTCGGGGTAGACGGCGACGATCCGGGTGCCGGGCGGGCGGGTGCGGGCCAGCCAGCCGGCCACCAGGGCGACCGCGCCGACGCTCCAGCCGCCGGTGGCGTAATGGGCGGCGGCCAGGGCGCGGCAGGTGTGCACCGCCTCGTGCGGGGCGACCCAGTGCACCTCGGAGAACTGCTCGTAGGCCACGTTGCGCGGATGGATGCTGGAGCCGAGCCCGCGCATCAGCCGGGGCCGGGCGGGCTGGCCGAAGATGGTGGAGCCGGTGGTGTCGACGCCGACGACGGTGAGGTCCGGGTGGAGCGCGCGCAGGACGCGGGAGACGCCCGCGGAGTGCCCGCCGGTCCCGACGCTGCACACCAGGACGTCGATCCGGCCGAGCGCGCTGGCGAGTTCGAGGGCGAGCGGGGTGTAGGCGGCCACGTTGTCGGGGTTGCCGTACTGGTCCGGGCACCAGGAGCCGGGGTGCTGGGCCAGCAGCGCGGCCACCCGGTCCCGCCGGGCCTGCTGCCAGCCGCCGCCGGGGTGCGGCTCGGTGACCGTGTCGACCTGGGCGCCGTACGCGGCGAGGAGCCGTGCCATGGACGGTTCGAGCCCGGGGTCGGTGACCAGGGTGACGGGATGGCCGTACACCGTCCCGGCGAGGGCGAGGCCCAGGCCGAGGGTGCCGCTGGTGGACTCCACGATCCGGGCGCCGGGCCGCAGTTCGCCCCGGGCGCGGGCCCGCTCCACCATGTGCAGCCCCGGCCGGTCCTTGATCCCGCCGGGGTTGAACCCCTCCAGCTTGGCCCAGAACCCGCGCCCGTCCGGCGCCTGCTCCACCCACAGCAGCGGGGTGTTCCCCACCAGCGCGGCCAGCGCCGACCGGTCCGGGGCGACGACGGTGTTCCCGGGTGTCCCCACGCTCGATGACTTCATGTCCGTACTGCTCGCTCTCGCTCGACGACGACGATGTCCCGCGGTGTCGTCTCACGCCCCACGACGGCACACCGGTGGCGGGCGGCGGTGTGCGGATCATCAACGGTCCGGGTCGGCCCGAGGCGGTCTGAATCGGCCCCGAGGCGGTCCGAGGCGGCCTGAGTCGGTCTGAGGCAGGCCAGTTCGATCCAAGTCGGTCCGGTTCGGGCCGGGTCGTGGGTGCGCGGCGGCCGGACGGGCGGTGGCCGGTCCGGTCGCGGGCGAGCGGTCTAGATCCGTACCCGGGAGGTACGGGCGAGCCCCGTGGGGCCGCGCGGACCGGCCGGAGCCCCGGCGCACGGCGGGCCCGCGACGGCCGCGGTGGCCGTGCGGTCGGACGGACCGCGGCCCTGCGCGCCGGGCGGCGGGTCCTCGGGGGACTGCTCGGTGGTGCGCAGGGTGAGGTCCACCGCGCAGTGGTCGGCGGTGTGCGGGGGATGCGGCGCGTGCGGCGCCTCACCGGGCGCCGAGGCGGACACCGAGACGGACACCGCGGCGGATGCCGCCGTCGCGTGCTCCTCCGGGCCGGACAGCGTGTGCAGGACGGCGCACAGCGCGAGGATCAGCACGAGCACGGCACGGATTCCCGTCGCCAGAGCCGCCCGAGCCGTCACCATGTCCGCGATCCTAGCCCTGCGTCAACGTACGGCTACACAGCGTCTCCGTGATCATATAATCACTCTTAGTCGTCAAAAGATTACCTGCTGTCGCTACGGGCACGAAGGTAGGGAAGAACTCGGGGTCCGGGCTAGGGGGTTGGTTGTTCGTGGGGTCGTTCTTATGGCTACGCAGGGTGGCCTACCCCGTACTGCTCCTGGCGACCGTCGCCACTCCCGTGACCGCACTCGGCCTCGGATTCAACCGCGCCCTGACCACCACGGCGTTCCAGTACGCCGTCATCGGGCATCTGGTGCTGCTGGAGCGGCTCATCCCCTATGACCCCTCCTGGAACCCCAGCCGCCGCGAATGGGGCTGGTACGGCGTCTACTTCATGCTCACCGCGCTCGGCAGCGTCACCGCGCAACTGCTGGTGGACGCCGTCGTCTCGGTGCTCTCCCCGGCCGTCCCGGCGCTGCCGCTGGCCGTCGAGATCCCGTGCGCGCTGCTGGTGGGATCGCTGGCCAGCTACGCGGTGCACCGCCTGGGCCACACCAACCGCTGGCTGTGGCGGCTGCACGGCGTGCACCACGTGCCGGAGAAGGTCAATGTCGCCAACAACGGCGTCAACCATGTGCTGGACGTGCTGCTCGCGCAGGCCGGGGTGCAACTGACGCTGAGTCTGCTGGGGTTCTCCCAGAACGCGGTGTTCGCGGTCGGCATCTTCGTGATCACCCAGGGCTATTTCATCCACGCCAACATCGATGTGCGCCTGGGCCGGCTCAACCGCTGGCTGGCCGGACCCGAGCAGCACCGGCTGCACCACAGCACCGACCTGTCGGAAGCCGGTCACTACGGCTCCGATCTGGCCGTGTGGGACCGAATATTCGGCAGCTTCACCTGGTATCCGGACCGCGTGCCGCGCGCGGTGGGGCTGAGCGACCCGACGTCCTTCCCCAGGACCGAGGCCGTGCTCACCAGCCACACCCAGGCGCTGCGGGGCCGGGCGGGCTGACCGCGCGTCACCCCGGAGCCCGCTGACCGGCTCCGGACCGCGCGAGGCACCGCCGAGGCACCGCCGAGGCACCGCCCAGGCACCGCCCCAGGTTCCCCGCGGTCCCTCAGGTCCCGCAGGTCCCGCAGGTCCCGCAGGTCCCTCAGAGCCCTCGGGTCCCTCAGGGCCCTCCCGGGCCGGACCGGATCACCAGACCCCCTCACCGCGCCGTACGCCGCGGCGACCGCCTGTCGCCCGCGCGCCCGTACGTCCGCGTTCGTCCGCCCGGCCGCGGCCGGCTCTCCCCCGCGCCGGGCCCTCGCCCTGCCCTTTCCCGTGCCCGCGCGTGCCGCTCACGCGCCCACACTCACGACAGACCAAGGACTCGGCCATGTCCCACGCCTCGGACTCCGTCCCCCACGACGCTCTCCGCGAAGTCCCCCGCGAAGTGCCCCGTGACGTCCCGCGAGACGTTCCGCACGTTCCGCACGTTCCGCGCGACAAGATCGCGATCATCGGCATCGGCTGCCGGCTGCCCGGCGGCGCCAGCGACCACCGCGCGTTCTGGCGGAACCTGGTCGAGGGCAGAGACTGCATCACGGCGACGCCCCCGGACCGCTACGACACGGCGACCCTGGGCAGCAGGGACAAGGCCAAGCCGGGGCGGCTGGTCGGCGGACGCGGCGGATACATCGACGGGTTCGACGAGTTCGACCCGGCGTTCTTCGGGATCAGCCCGCGCGAGGCGGCCCATATGGACCCGCAGCAGCGCAAGCTGCTGGAGGTGGCCTGGGAGGCGCTGGAGGACGGCGGACAGCGGCCCGGCGAGCTGGCGGGCACCGATGTGGGGGTGTTCGTCGGCGCGTTCACCCTCGACTACAAGATCCTCCAGTTCGCCGACCTCGGCTTCGAGACGCTCGCCGCGCACACCGCCACCGGCACGATGATGACGATGGTGTCGAACCGGATCTCGTACTGCTTCGACTTCCGGGGGCCGAGCGTCTCGCTGGACACGGCGTGCAGTTCGTCGCTGGTGGCGGTGCATCTGGCCTGTCAGAGCCTGAGCCGGGGCGAGACCGGGCTCGCGCTGGCCGGCGGGACGCTGCTGCACATGGCGCCGCAGTACACCATCGCCGAGACCAAGGGCGGCTTCCTGTCCCCCGAGGGCCGCTCCCGCACCTTCGACGCGTCCGCCGACGGCTATGTGCGCGCCGAGGGCGTCGGCATCGTCGCCCTGAAGCGGCTGGAGGACGCGCTGCGCGACGGCGACCCGGTGCACGCCGTGATCACCGGCAGCGGCGTCAACCAGGACGGGCGGACCAACGGCATCACCGTGCCCAGCGCCGACGCGCAGGTCGCGCTGATCGAGCGGGTGTGCGCGGAGGCCGGGGTGGTGCCGGGCAGCCTCCAGTACGTGGAGGCGCACGGGACGTCGACGCCGGTCGGGGACCCCATCGAGGCGGGGGCGCTGGGCCGGGCGCTGGCCATCGGGCGGGAGCCGGGCGCCGCCTGCTACGTCGGGTCGGTCAAGACCAACATCGGGCACACCGAGTCGGCGGCCGGGATCGCCGGACTCATCAAGACCACGCTGGCGCTCAAGCACGGCGTGATCCCCCCGCACATCAACCTGGAGCAGCTGAACCCGGCGATCGACCCGGACGCCCTGCCGTACCGCATCCCGACCCGCGCGGTGCCCTGGCCGGAGCACGAGGGCCCCGCGCGGGCCGGGGTGAACTCCTTCGGGTTCGGCGGGACGAACGCGCATGTGCTGCTGGAGGCGGCGCCCGAGCGGGCACAGGACGCCCCGGCCGAGACGGGCGGGACCGGGCACCAGGAGGGCGGGTTCGCGATCCTTCCGCTGAGCACCCGTGACCCGGAGCTGCTCGTGCGGGCCGCCGCCGGTGTCCGGGACGAACTCGCGGCGGGCGCGGCGGCGTCCGACCTGGGGTACACGCTCGCCCGGCGCCGCCAGCACCTGGAGGCGCGGCTCGCCGTGGTGCACGACACGCCCGAGTCGCTGGCGGAGGCCCTGGAGGCCGCCGCGCGCGGCGAGTCGCACCCCCGGGTGGTGACCGGGCAGCGGCAGTCCGATCCCCGGCTGGTGTGGGTGTTCACCGGGATGGGCCCGCAGTGGTGGGCGATGGGCCGGGAGCTGTTCGCGACCGAGCCGGTGTACCGGGCGGCGGTCGAGGCGTGCGACCGGGAGCTGCGGGAGCTGACCGGCTGGTCGCTGGTGGAGGAGCTGTCCGCGGACGAGGCCGACTCCAAGATGGCCGAGACCTGGCTCGCCCAGCCCGCCAACTTCGCGGTCCAGGTGGGTCTGGCCGCGCTGTGGCGCAGCAGGGGCGTGCGGCCGGACGCGATCGTCGGGCACAGCACCGGTGAGGTGGCCGCGTTCTACGAGGCCGGGGTGTACACCCTGCGGGAGGCCGTCACGGTCGTCGTGCACCGCAGCCGGCTCCAGCAGAAGCTGGTCGGCACCGGGGCCATGCTGGCGGTGAGCCTGTCGGAGGAGGAGGCCCAGCGGCGGGTGGCGCCGTACGCGGACCGGGTGTCGGTGGCCGCCGTGAACAGCCCCACCGCGATCACCCTGGCCGGGGACGAGGCGGCGCTCGGTGAGCTGGCGGAGGCGCTGCGGCTGGAGGACGTGTTCGCCAAGTTCCTCACCGTGCGGGTGCCGTACCACAGCCCTCGGATGGACCCCATCAAGGACGAGCTGCTGTCGTCGCTGGCCGGGCTGGAGCCGGGCCGGGCGCGGGTGCCGCTGTATCTGACCGGCGGGCTCGCGGCGGCGGCGCAGGGGCGGGCCGAGGGGCCCGAGCTGGACGCGGACTACTGGTGGCGCAATGTGCGGGACAGCGTGCGGTTCCGGGACGCGGTGGACCGGCTCGTCGGGGACGGGTTCGGGCTGTTCCTGGAGATCGGGCCGCATCCGGTGCTGGGCCACTCGATCGCCGAGTGCCTGGCGGCGAACGGGGCCGAGGGGCGCAGTGTGCCCTCGATCCGGCGCCAGGAGGGCGAGCGGGAGCGGTTCGCGCTGGGGCTGGCCGCGCTGCACACGCTGGGCGTGGACATCGACTGGGCGGGGGCGCATCCGCGCGGGCGGATCGTGCCGCTGCCGCGCTACCCGTGGCGGCGCGACCGGCACTGGACGGAGCCGAAGGCGGTCGAGCAGATCCGCCTCGGGCGGCGCGCGCACCCGCTGCTGGGGCGGCGGATGGCGACGGCCGAGCCGACCTGGGAGGCGCGGCTCGACGTGGAGGCGCTGCCGTATCTCGACGATCACCGCATCCAGGGCAACGCGCTGTTCCCGGCGGCGGGTTATGTGGAGATGGCCACGCAGGCGGTGCGGGAGCTGACCGGCGGCGGCGAGGCCGTGATCGCCGATATCGAGCTGCGCAAGGCGCTGTTCCTGGCGGCGGACCCCGCGCAGGGCGCGAGCGCCGTACAGCTGTCGTTCTCGCCCGAGGACGCGGGGTTCACGGTGGCGGGTGTGCCCGGGGAGGAGGGCCGTGAGCCGTCGGTGCACGCGCGCGGGGTGGTGCGCGCCGGGCAGCGCGCGACGGGCGCCCCGCCGCTGGACCTGGACGCCGTACGGGCCCGGGGGGTGCGGCGGCTGACCGGGCCGGAGTGCTATGCGGCGCTGGCGGAGCTGGGCTACCACTACGGTCCGGCGTTCCAGGGCATCGAGGAGGTGTGGATCGGGCCCGGTGAGGCGCTGGCCCGTATCCGGCCGACCGGGGCCATCGCGGGCGACACGGCGGGGCACCATATGCACCCGGTGCTGCTGGACGCCTGCTTCCAGACCCTGCTGACCCCGCAGTTGCTGGCGGGTTCCGGCGGTTCGGGCGGTATCCGGCTGCCGCTGTCGATCGCCGAGGTGCGCATGGCCGCCGTCGGCGACCGCGCGATCTGGGCGCACGCGGTGGTGACCCGCGAGGACGGCGGGGAACTCACCGGTGACATCGCTGTCCACGACGAGGAGGGCGCCGCGCTGGGCCGGGTGAGCGGCTTCCGGGCGGCCGACGTGGAGCGGGCGTCGGCGGCGGTGAGCCTGGCCACCGTCGACTCCTGGCTGGCGGACGTCGGCTGGGTGGAGCGGCCCCACGACGAGGAAGCCGTGGCGGAGGGCGCCCCGCGCTGTCTGCTGCTGGCCGACGCCGACGGGGTCGCCGACGCGCTGGCCGCGCTGATCACCGAACGCGGCGGGCACTGCCACCTGGTGCGGCCCGGCGCGGAGTACCGCCTCGCCGGGGACGGGCGCGAGTCGGCCGTGCGGCCCGGCGAGGCGGCCGATCTGGAGCGGCTGTTCGCGGAGCTGGCGGCGGCCGGACAGGCCCCGTACGAGCAGGTGGTGGATCTGTGGCCGCTGGATCTGCCCGCGCTGGACGCGGCGGGCGGCGCGGAGCGGCTGCGGGAGGTGTCCGGGGGCTGCGGCCACGCGCTGATCGCGCTCGCCCAGGCGCTGCCCTCGGGGCGACTGCACATCGTCACCCGGGGCACCCAGGCGGTGCTGCCCGGCGATCCGGTGGAGCCGGTGGGCGCCCCGGCGTGGGGCATCGGGCGGGTGCTGTGGCAGCAGGAGCTGACCGCCCGGCGCGGGCGGCTGATCGACCTGGACGCGGCCGGCGGGGACCGGCGGGCGGAGGCGGCGGCGCTGCTGCGGGAGCTGACCGCGACCGACGGCGAGGACGAGATCGCGGTGCGCGGCGGGCGGCGGTTCACCAGCCGGCTCGCGCCGGTCGAGGGGCTGACCCGGCCGCTGCCGCTGCGGCTGCGGGCCGACGGGGCGTATCTGGTGACCGGCGCGTTCGGCGCGCTGGGGCGGCTGCTGTGCCGGGCGCTGGTGGGCTGGGGGGCGCGGCGGCTGATCCTGGTCGGCCGTACCCGGCTGCCCGAGCGGTCCGCGTGGCGCACCACCGACCCCGCGTCCCCGGCGGGCCGCGCGGTGGCGTTCGTACGGGAGTTGGAGGCGCTCGGGGCGCAGCCGGTGCTCGCGCCGCTCGATGTGAGCGACGAGCGGGCGCTCGGGGCGTGGCTCGCGGAGTACCGGTCGCTGGAGTCGCCGCCGGTGCGGGGCGTGTTCCATCTGGCCGGGCAGGTGCGGGACACGCTGCTGCCGGAGATGGACCGGGAGACGTTCTCCGCCGTGCACGACCCGAAGGTGCTCGGGGCGTACGCCCTGCACCGGCAGCTCGCGGACGAACCGCTCGACCACTTCGTGCTGTTCTCCTCCGTCGCCTCCCTGCTGACCACCGCCGGGCAGACCAACTACGCGGCGGGCAACGCCTTCCTGGACGCGCTGGCCCACCACCGGCGGGCGCGGGGGCTGCCCGGTCTCAGCCTCGACTGGGGGCCGTGGGCGACCGGCATGATCGAGGAACTGGGGCTGATCGAGCACTACCGGGTGAACCGGGGCATGAGTTCGCTGTCGCCGGACGCCGGGATGGCCGTGCTGGAGCGGGTCATCGGGCAGGACCGGGCGCAGCTGCTGGTGGCGACGGTGGTGGACTGGCCGGTGTTCCTGGCCTGGTACCCGGTGCCGCCGCCGCTGGTCGCGGAGCTGGCCGCCGCCGGGGGCGGGGCCGGGGGCGCGGGCGGTGAGCACAGCGGGTTCCTGGACGCGTTCCGTGACGCCGGGGACGAGGAGCGGCGGGCGCTGGTCGCCGAGCGGTTCACGGCCGTCGTCGCCGGAGTGCTGCGGGTGCCCGCCGAGCGGGTCGACCCGGCGGCGGCGCTGGGCGCGCTCGGCCTGGACTCGCTGCTGGCGATGGAGCTGCGCTCCCGCGTCCAGGCCGAACTGGGCCTCGCCCTGCCGGTCGTCACCCTGCTGGGCAGCGCCCCGGTCGCCGAGCTGGTCGGGCGGCTGCACGAGGGCATCGCGGAGCTGGCCGCCGACGGGACGGACGCGGGCGAGGTCACCGCGGTCGAGCTGTTCGAGGACGAGTCGCGGCATCCGCTGACCCAGAACCAGAAGGCGCTGTGGTTCCTCAAGCAGCTCAACCCCGACGGGTTCGCCTACAACATCGGCGGGGCCGTCGAGGTGCGGGTCGCGCTCGACCCCGAGCTGATGTTCGACGCGTTCCGCACGCTGATCGCCCGGCATCCGAGCCTGCGCGCCACCTTCGTCCACGAGGACGGGCAGCCGGTGCAGCGGGTGGCGCCCGCCGCCGAGGCCGCCGCCCGCGCGGACACCGGCCTGTTCGATGTCGAGGGGGTGGCCTGGGACGACATCCACGCCACCATCGTGCGTGAGTACCGCAAGCCCTACGACCTGGAGCGGGACCCGCTGATCCGGCTGCGGCTGTTCCGCCGCGCCGACGACCGGTGGGTGCTGATGAAGGCCGTCCACCACATCGTGTCGGACGCCATCTCCACCTTCACCTTCATCGAGGAACTCCTCGCGGTGTACGAGGCGCTGCGTCGGGGGCGCTCCCCCGAGCTGCCGCAGCTCGCCGCCCGCTATCTGGACTTCCTCAACTGGCAGAACCAGTTCCTCGCGGGCCCGCAGGCGCGCCGGATGCTGGACTACTGGAAGACGCATCTGCCGGCCGAGGTGCCGGTCCTGGACCTGCCCACCGACAAACCGCGCCCGCCGGTGCAGACCCACAACGGGGCGTCGGAGTTCTTCGTGCTGGACGAGGAGCTGAGCGCCCGGGTCCACGAGGTGGCCCGGGAGCACAACGTCACCGTCTTCATGGTGCTGCTCAGCGCCTACTACGTACTGCTGCACCGCTACTCCGGGCAGGACGACATCATCGTCGGCAGCCCGGTCACCGGCCGCACCCAGGAGGAGTTCTCCTCGGTCTACGGCTACTTCGTGAACCCGCTGCCGCTGCATGTGAACCTCGGTGACGGGCCGTCCGTGGAGGAGCTGCTCGCCCGGGTGCGGGAGGTGGTGCTGGGCGGTCTGGACAACCAGGAGTACCCGTTCGTGCTGCTGGTGGAGGAGCTAGGGCTCCAGCACGACCCGAGCCGGTCCGCCGTGTTCCAGGCCATGTTCATCCTGCTCACCCACAAGGTGGCCACCCAGAAGTACGGCTACCGCCTGGAGTACATCGAACTCCCGGAGGAGGAGGGCCAGTTCGACCTGACGCTGTCGGTGTACGAGGACGAGGCCGACCGGCGCTTCCACTGTGTCTTCAAGTACAACACCGACCTGTTCCTGGCCGAGACCATGCGCCGGCTGTCCGGCCACTACGTCCAGGTGCTGGACGCCCTGACCCGCGCCCCGGCCGGGCGGCCCGCCGACCGGCTCCCGCTGCTCGCCGCGCCCGAGCGACGGCAGATCCTCGGCGAGTGGAGCGGCGCGGGCCGACGGGCCGCCGACACCGGGATGCCGGTGCACGAGCTGATCGGCCGGGTCGCCGCGCAGCGGCCGGAGGCGACGGCGGTCCGGATGCCGGACGAGGCGGGTCCGGGCGGACGGCTGTCGTACGGCGAGCTGGACGCCCGCAGCAGGGCGCTGGCCGGGCGGCTGCGGGCGCTGGGCGTCGGCGAGGGCACGGTCGTCGGGGTCTGCATGGCGAAGTCGCCGGAGCTGATCGTGACGCTGCTGGCGGTGCTGCGGGCGGGCGGCGCGTATCTGCCGCTGGACCCGGGGAACCCGGCGGACCGGCTGGCGTCCCTGGTGGAGCACGCCGGGGCGGCCCGGGTCGTGGTCGACGCGGCCGGGGCCGAGCGGCTGGCGGGACGGCCGGGCGTACTGCCGTACACAGAGCTTGAGTCGGCGGCGGACGGGGCGGCGGGCGACCTGGTGGAGCCCACCGTGTCGCTGGACAGCCCCGCCTATGTGATCTACACCTCCGGTTCCACGGGGCTGCCCAAGGCGGTCCGGGTCAGCCACCGCAATCTGGCCGCCGCGTACGCGGCCTGGCGGGAGGCGTACCGGCTGGACGACGAGGTGCGGGTGCACCTCCAGATGGCGAGCCCGGCGTTCGACGTCTTCACCGGCGACCTGGTGCGGGCCCTGTGCTCGGGCGGGACGCTGGTGCCGGTCGGGCGGGAGCTGCTGTTCAGCACGGCCCGGCTGTACACGGCGATGCGGGCGGAGGGCGTGGACTGCGCCGAGTTCGTGCCGTCCGTGGTGCGCGGGCTGATGGCGCACTGCGAGAGCGAGGGGCTGCGCCTCGACTTCCTGCGGCTGCTGGCGGTCGGCTCGGACACCTGGAAGGTCGCCGAGTACGAGCGGCTGCGCGCGCTGTGCGGCCCGGACACCCGGGTGGTCAACTCCTACGGGCTGACCGAGGCGACCATCGACTCGACCTGGTTCGAAGGCCCCGCCGAGGGGCTGGAGCCCGGCCGGATGGTGCCGATCGGACGGCCCTTCCCGGGCGCCGAGGTGTACGTCCTGGACGTGCACGGCGAGCCGGTGCCGCCCGGGGTCGCGGGCGAGCTGTGGATCGGCGGGGCCGGGGTCGCGCTCGGCTATCTCGGCGACGCCGAGCAGACCGCCGAGCGGTTCACCGTCCGTGAGCTGGACGGACGTCCGGTCAGGCTGTACCGGACCGGGGACCTGGCCCGCTGGGACACCGGCGGCACCATCCATCTGCTGGGCCGGGCCGACTCGCAGGTCAAGGTCGCCGGACACCGGGTGGAGATCGGGGAGATCGAGTCCCAGCTCGCCCGCTGGCCCGCGCTGGAGCGCGCGGTGGTCGTGGTCCGGCCGGACGCGCGGGGCGAGAACACCCTGTGCGCGTACGGGGTCGCCGTCCCCGGTGAGCGCCTCGACTGGCGGGAGCTGCGCCGCGATCTCGGCGAGCGGCTGCCCACGTATCTGATCCCGTCGTCCTTCACCGAACTGCCCGCGCTGCCGCTCACCGCGAACGGCAAGGTGGACGTGGCCGCGCTGCCCGAACCCCGGTTCGTCACCGGCAAGGAGGCGTACGAGCCGCCGGTCACGCTGTACGAGACACGCACAGCCGAGCTGTGGCGGACCCTGCTCGGCATCGGGTCCCCCGGCCTCCAGGACGACTTCTTCGACTCGGGCGGCAGCTCCATCAAGCTGATCGAGCTGATCCACGGGCTGCGCGGCGAGTTCGGGGTGGACATCCCGGTCAGCCGGCTGTTCCAGGTGACCACCCTGCACGGCATGGCCCGTACGGTCGAGGACATCGTCACCGGGCGGCTGCCGGGCGCCCAGCCGTATCTGGCGTTCCACCGGGGCGCCGGGGAGCGGGTGTTCTGCTTCCCGCCCGCGGGCGGCCACGGGCTGGTGTACCGGCGCTTCGCCGAGCAGCTGCCCGAGTACGAGCTGATCGCGTTCAACTATCTCGCCGGGGACGACAAGGTGGTGCGGTACGCCGATCTGGTCGAGGAGCTGCGGCCGGACGGGCGGTGCGCGCTGCTGGGGTACTCGCTGGGCGGGAACCTCGCCTTCGAGGTGGCCAAGGAACTGGAGCGGCGCGGGCGCGAGGTCGGGGACGTGGTGATCCTCGACTCGTACCGGATCGACAGCGGGTTCACGCCGGGGCCGGAGCATCTCGCGGCGTTCGAGCGGGAGCTGAGCGAGCATCTGCGCAAGCACACCGGGTCGGAGACGGTGGCCCGCGAGACGCTGGCCCAGGCCCGGGGGTACATCGAGTTCAGCGGGCGAACCCCCAACACCGGGACGGTCGGGGCGCGGGTGACCGTGGTCTCCGACGAGGCGAAGACCGCGTTCTACGCGGCCGGGGAGCGCGGCACCTGGCATGGCACGTCGACCGTGCGCACCGAGGTGCTGCGCGGCGCGGGCGTCCACGCCGACATGCTGGACCCGGGGTGTGTGGAGCACAACGCGGGGCTGGTGCGCGAGGTGCTGACCGGGGCGGTGGTCGTCGCCCCGGGGACACCGGAGGACGCGGAGCCCCCGGCGGCGCGGGCCACGTCCCGGCTGCCGCGGGCGGCGCTGGGCGGGGGGCTGCCCCGGACGTCGGTGCTGGAGCAGCCGCAGGCACCGGTCATCGAGCGGACCAACGGCAGCAACGGCAACGGCGGTGAGCAGCCGTCGAACGGGCGGGGCGAGCTGACCGGGGCGCCGAACGGAACGGCGAAGGAGGCGGCCCCTCATGCGCCGTAACCAGCGGGCGCCCTGGGAGGCGCGGACCCTGGCCCCCGGCGAGCGGCCCCGGGTGATCATCGTGGGCGCGGGCGTCGGCGGGCTGTCGACCGGCTGCTACAGCCAGATGAGCGGGATGGAGACCCGGGTCTTCGAGAAGCACGTCCTGCCCGGCGGCTGCTGCACGGCCTGGGGCCGGGACGGCTACATCTTCGACTACTGCATCGAGTGGCTGATCGGCACGGCCCCCGGCAACGACGCCCACCAGGTGTGGCGGGAACTCGGCGCGCTGGACGGCAAGTCGATCCGCCACTTCGACACCTTCAACACGGTGGTCGGCGCCGACGGCCGCTCGGTGGCGTTCTACAACGACCCCGACCGGCTGGAGACGCATCTGCTGGGGCTGTCCCCGGGCGACGAGCGGCTGATCCGCCGGTTCTGCCGGGATCTGCGCGCCTTCGGCGACCTCGACCTGTTCTCGTTCCTGAAACCGGCCCCGCTGATGACGCTGCGGGAGAAGGGACGGGCGGCCCGCAAGATCCTGCCGAAGGTGAATCTGCTGCGGCGCACCGCGGGTACGTCGATGGAGGCGTTCGCGGCGCGCTTCCAGGACCCGCTGCTGCGGCAGGCGCTGCCGTTCATCTTCTTCCAGGACCACGAGGTCTTCCCGCTGATGCCGTACCTGTTCAACATGGCGGGCGCGCACCAGTCCAACGCGGGCTTCCCGCAGGGGGGTTCGCTGGGGCTCGCCCGGTCCATCGAGGAGCGGTACACCTCGCTGGGCGGCCGGATCGACTACCGGGCCCGGGTGGAGCGCATCCTCGTGGAGGACGGGCGCGCGGTCGGTGTGGAGCTGCGCGGCGGGGAACGGCACTACGCCGACCATGTGGTGGCGGCCTGCGACGGCGCCACCACCCTGGAGCGGCTGTTGGACGGGCAGTACTCCGGGGCGCGGGTACGGCAGCTGTTCGACACCCTGCCGGACACCCCGGAGTCGGTGTACCCGGGGGTCGTGTCGGTGTTCGTCGGGTTCGACGGGGACGTCCCGGCGGACGCCCCGCACAGCGCCACGTATCTGCTCTCCGACGCCGACAGCGCGCGGCTGCCGGGGGTGCTCCAGAACAGTCTGGTGGTGCAGTTGCGCTCCCGGTTCTCCGACGGGCTCGCCCCGCCCGGGAAGTCCGTCATCCACTGCACGTACTTCAGTGACTACGACTCCTGGAAGGCGCTGCGGCGCACCGACCGGCGGGCGTACCGGGCGCGCAAGGAGCGGGCCGGGGCGTTCGTGCGGGAGTTCCTCGACCGGCGGTATCCGGGGATCGCGGGCCGGGTCGAGGTGATCGACGTGGCCACGCCGGTCACCACCGAGCGCTACACCGGCAATCTGGGCGGCTCCATCCTCGGCTGGAAGTCCTTCACGGACGCCGACGACCTGGTGCAGTCGCTGATCGACAAGGACCGGCTGCGGCTGCCGGGGCTGGCCGGTCTGTCGCTGGCGGGCCAGTGGTTCACCGGCGGCGGGCTGGTGCGGGTGGCGTCCGGCGGGCGGTTCGTCGCCCAGTACCTGTGCGAGGAGTGGGGGCTGCCGTTCCAGGCGTGGGAGAGCACCGGCGGCGAGGCGTGGCACGCCGGGAAGCTGGGCCATCTGCCCCAGCTGGACCAGAGCACGAGGTGAGGGTGGGCGTGACGAGGAACGACGAGCGGGCGACGGCACCGGACGGGTCGCCACGCCAGACGATGATCATCATCGGGGCGGGTCTGGGCGGACTGTCCACCGGCTGCTACGCCCAGATGAACGGCTACCGGTCCCGGATCTTCGAGATGCATGAGATCCCCGGCGGCTGCTGCACCGCCTGGGACCGGGGCGACTTCACCTTCGACTGCTGTGTGAGCTGGCTGCTGGGCTGCGGCCCCGGCAACGAGATGCACCAGATCTGGCTGGAGCTGGGCGCCCTCCAGGGCAAGGAGATGCGCCACTTCGATGTCTTCAACGTGGTGCGCGGGCGGGACGGCCGGGCGGTGTACTTCTACTCCGACCCGGACCGTCTTGAGGCCCATCTGCGGGAGATCTCCCCGGCGGACGCCCGGCGCATCCGCGACTTCTGCCAGGGGCTGCGGAAGTTCCGCGCCGCTCTGGCCACATATCCGTTCCTGAAGCCGGTCGGGCTGATGGGCCGGAAGGAGCGCTGGCGGATGCTCGCCTCCTTCATCCCTTACTTCAATGTCATCCGGAAGTCGATCAGCGTCCTGATGACCGAGTACTCGGCGAAGTTCAAGGACCCGCTGCTGCGCGAGGCGTTCAACTTCGTGCTCTACGAGAAGCACTCCGCGTTCCCCGTGCTGCCGTTCTACTTCCAGCTGGCGTCGCACGCCAATCTGTCGGCCGGGGTGCCCGAGGGCGGCTCACTGGGGCTGTCCACCTCCATCGAGCAGCGCTACCGGCGGCTCGGCGGGGAGGTCACCTACAACGCGAAGGTCGAGGAGATCCTCGTCGAGGACGACCGGGCGGTCGGCGTCCGGCTCAGCGACGGACAGGAGTTCCGCGCGGACATCGTGGTGTCGGCGGCCGACGGCCACGCCACCACGACCCGGCTCCTCAAGGGCCGCTACATGCCGGAGGAGTACCGGCGGCTCTACACCGAGGTCATCGACGAGCCCGGCATGGTCTTCCCCGGCTATGTCGCCCTCTTCCTCGGGCTGCGCCGCCCCTTCCCCGAGGGCGACCCCTGCACCACGTATCTGCTGACCGACGAGGAGGCGGCCCGGCTGACCGGTATCCGCCATCCCAGCATCAATGTCCAGTTCCGCAGCGTCCACTATCCGGAGCTGTCCCCGGAGCGCACCACCGTCCTCTACGTCACCTACTTCTCGGACGTCGAGCCGTGGCGGGAGCTGAGCGACGGCCCCGAGCAGCGCACCCGCAGCCGTGGCGGCACCGAGCTGCACACCCTGCCGGTGCGCCGCGGCCGGGCGTACTACGAGGGCAAGCACCAGGTGCGGGACGCGCTGCTGGAGTTCCTGGAGCACCGCTTCCCCGGTCTGCGGGACACGGTCGCGGTCCGGGACGTGTCCACGCCGCTGACCCAGGTCCGCTACACCGGGAACTACGACGGGACCGTGCTGGGCTGGCAGCCGTTCGTGGAGAGCGGCGAGACGATGGAAGAGCTGATCAAGAAGTACGGTCCCGCGCTGCCGGGCCTGTCGAACTTCTACCTCTCCGGGGTGTGGGCCACCACGGGCGGGCTGATCCGGGCCGCCGCCGCGGGACGGCACGTCATGCAGTTCGTCTGCCGGGACGACGGACGGACGTTCACCGCCGACGTCGACACCTCGGCCCCACCGCCCACCCATGTGGTCATCCCGGTGGGCCCGCACGACCGGCAGGACCCCCGACCGCCGGACGACATCCGAGGACATCATGGAAAGGACGCGACAACCGATGACCGAGCACCCGTCACCCCTGCGCTACCCGTTCACCTCCCCTGAGTGCCTTGACCTCTCGCCCCGCTACCCCGAACTGCGGGCCGGTCCGCTGCCGCGGGTGAAACTGCCGTACGGGGAGGACGCCTGGCTGGTGACCCGGTACGCGGACGCCCGGCTCGTGCTGGCCGACCACCGGTTCAGCCTGGCCGCGGGGGTCCACCGGGACCAGCCCCGGATGCGTCCGCTGTCCACCAGCGGCGTCGGCCTGATGTCCACCGACGCGCCCGAGCACACCCGGCTGCGCCAGGTCGTCGCCCGGCACTTCAGTGTCCGCCGGGTCGACCAGCTCACGGACCGGGTGCAGGAGATCGCGACGGAGCTGATGGACCGGATGGAGGAGAAGGGCCCGCCCGGCGACCTCGTCCAGGACTACGCGTTCCCGCTCTCCATCACCCTGATCTGCGATCTGCTGGGCGTCCCGGAGGGCGACCACCGCAAGATCCAGGAGTGGCTGGATCTGATGCTGGCGCACCGTGTGTCGCTGGAGGCGTTCGTCGCCGAGTCGGAGGCGTTCGTCGCCTTCCTCGGCGAACTCGTGGAGCTGCGCCGCCGCGAGCCCGGCGAGGATCTGCTCAGCGCCCTGGTCCGGGCCCAGGACGAGGAGGAGCGGCTCACCTACGAGGAGATGTTCGAGCTGGCGGCGGAGCTGCTCACGGCCGGTTTCGTCACCACGTACAACCAGATCTCCAACTTCTCCTATCTGCTGCTGCGCCGCCCCGAGTGGATGTCCCGGCTGCGGGAGAACCCGGACGACATCCCGGTGGCGGTGGAGGAGCTGCTGCGGTACGTGCCCATGCCGAACGGGCTCAACTTCTGCCGGTACGCGCTGGAGGACGTGGAGCTGGGCGGGGTGCTGGTGCGGGCCGGGGAGCCGGTGCTGGTCGACATGTCGGCGGCCAACCGGGACCCGGAGGTGTACCGGGACCCGGAGTCGCTGGTCCTGGACCGCAAGCCCGAGGCGCCGCACCTCAGTTTCGGCCATGGCGCCCACTTCTGTGTGGGTTCGCGGCTGGCGCGGCTTGAGTTGCAGGTCGCCGTGCGGACGCTGCTGGAGCGGCTGCCCGGTCTGAAGCCGGCGGTGCCGGAGGAGGAGCTGAAGTGGAAGGCGGAGGCGATGCTGAAGGGGTTGTACGAACTGCCGGTGATGTGGTGAGCCCGGGGTGAGTCTGCGGTGAGTCCGGGGGAGCGGGCGGGGGTCAGGCGGGCACCGGTCCTCCCCCGGGCAGCCCGCCGCCGTCCTTTCGCCCGCCCCCGCCTCTTTGGCCGCCCTCTTGGTCGGCCCTCTGGCCGCCCCCGCCCGCGAGCAGGACCGCGGACCCCGCCACCGTCAGCAGCCCGCCCGCCAGGAACGTGGCGCGGACACCGGCGAGGGTGAGGATCAGCCCGCCCAGGGCCGCCCCGGCCGCGATCCCCGCGTTGTAGGCGCCGGAGTTGGCGGCCAGGGCGAGGTCGGTGCGGCCGGGGGCGGAGCGGAGCATGGTGTTCTGGGTGGTCATGAAGACCGGCCCGATGGCGGCGCCCGTCAGGGCGAGGAACAACACCACGGCCGTCTGGTGCCCGCCGCTCGCGTACAGACCGATCATGCCGGTCGCCTGGACGGCCACGGCCGCGGTGAGGGCGCCCCTGGGGTGGCGGTCCAGGACGAGGCCGGTCAGGGTCACCCCGGCGAGCGTGGCCACGCCGAACAGCACGAGCAGCGCGTTGACCGCCCCCGGCGAGAAGCGGCTCACCCCGCCGAGGAAGGCCACGAGATAGGTGAACCCGGCGAAGGCGCCGGTGGCCGCCAGCGCGCACGCCGTCAGCACCACGGCGAACCGGCGCCGGTCGGGGTGGTCGGCGTAGGCGGCGGGCTCCTCGTCCGGGCGGGACGTCGGCAGCAGGGCGGCGACCGTGACGAGCGAGGCCAGGGCGAGCACGGCGAGCAGCGCGACCGGCAGCGGCCAGCCGCCCGTACGGCCCAGCCAGGTCCCGGCGGGCACGCCCAGGACCAGCGCGAGCGACCCGGCGACCGACAGCGCCCCGATCACCCGGCCGCGCATCCGCGCCGGGAACAGCCCGACCGCGACCGGCCCCATCACCGCCCAGAACAGCGCCTGGCCCAGCGCGGTCACCAGCCGGGCCGCGAGCAGCACACCGTACGACGGGGCGGTCGCGGCGACGACGCTGGAGACGGCCAGCGCGGCGAGCACCCCGGTGAGCACATGGCGCCGGGGCACGGACCGCACCGCGTGCGCCAGCGGCACCGAGACGACGGCGACCGTCAGGGCGTACCCGGTGACCAGCAGTCCGACGGCCGGGACGGACACGTCGAGGCTCGCGGCGATCAGCTCCAGCAGCCCGACCGGGAGGTTCTCGGCGGTGTTGAAGGTGAACGCGGCGAGCATGAGGGCGGCGAGCACGGCGAGACCGCGCAGGGGGAGCGTCTGGGGTGTGTGCTGTCCCATGGCACGGCTCATCCCCCCACCCCACCCCGGCGGGCGGTTCCGCCGCAACCTGTTTCCACCACGAGGGGGGGGGACCACCGAACGGCACTTCCGCAACTCCGGCGCGAAAGTCCCGTCCACCGTGCGCTACCCCTCCCCCAGTTCCAGGGTGAGGCGGGCGGCCGTGGTGACCGTCGAGTCGAAGACCTGGCAGGCGACCACGGCGTGGGTGACCCCCGTGGCCGCGCGGATCAGCTCCAGCCGCGCGGTGCCGCCCCCGTCCGGCAGGGTCAGCCGGGCCTCGGTCCAGGTCGTGGTGGCGCTGACCTCGGTGGTGCCGGTGTGCTCCCCGCGCAACAGCAGCACCTCGCCGTACGCGGCGGTCGGGCGCAGGGCCGGGAGGCCGGGGTCGTCGGTGGTCAGGGTGGCGTCGGCGGCGAGGGTCCAGCGCAGTCGCAGCAGCCGGGCGGCGGTGTCCCGGGCCGCCTGGGCGCTGGTCCCGGCGAGCGGCCGGACGGCGGTGGCGCGCAGCCCCCGGAAGGTACGGGCGGCGGTGGCGGCCGGGGCGGGCCCGGCGCCGGGCGGGGCGGCGAAGACGGGGAGACCCTCGGGCCGCACGGGCGGCGCGGGCCGGGAGGGACTGGGACAGGGCGAGGGAAGCCCCTCCCGACCCGCGGACGGCGGGGCGGCGGACGCGGCGGGCGGTGCGACCGGGTCCGCCTCCGGACGGACCGTCAGCAGCCCCAGCAGCAGCGCGAGGACGGGCGGCAGCACGGCGACGGCGTACACGGCGGGCCGGAACGTACCGGCCGTCGGCCCCCGCCAGCCCCACAGCCGTGACCAGCGCCCGGCGAGCGGCGGCCACAGCGCGAGCAGGGCGAGCGTCGCCCACCAGGTGGGGCCCGTGAGCAGCGTGTCGTGGGCCAGCGCGAGCGCGGTCCGCGCGGCCTCGGCCGGGGTCTCGCCGAGCAGCCGGTAGCCCGCGACGGCCACGAGCAGATCCGCCGCGCTCTCGACGGCCATCGCGGCGGGCCACAGCAGCATCAGCAGCGCCTGGGCGCCGGGCCGCCCGGAGCGCGCGACGAACCAGCGGCGCAGCCGCAGCGGCGGATGGTGCAGCCGCGCGGTCCAGGAACCACCGCGCCCGCCCAGCGCGCCGAGCGCCCGCAGCTGAACGTCCTGCCCGACCGCGCGCACGGCGTACCGGTCGGCGGTCAACTCCGCCGTCCACAACGCGCTGACCAGCACCAGCAGCGTCTTGGGCACGACCGCCAGCATCAACAGCACCTGCGCGGACGGCATCCCGCTGGGCAGCGGCCCGGCCGCGAGCAGCAGCCCGGCGGGTACGACCCCGAACCCCAGCAGCAGATACGGCCATGCCTTCACCAGCCCGACGAGCGGACTGCCGAGCCCGGCCACATGCTGCTCGGCGTGACCGAGATGACCGGCCTCGTGCAGCAGGATCGCCTCGGCGGCGGGCCGGTCGCGGGCCCACAGCCCGAGCAGGGGCGCGAAGACCGCGACCCGGGCGGTGCGGAACCCGCCCGGGTAGACCCGGGCGGGCAGCTCCCGCAGCAGGGAGACCCGCAGTTCGGTACGGGGCGCGCGGGCGGCGAGGAAGTCCCGTATCTCACCGACCACCCGGGCGAGTTCGGCGGACCCGGGACCGGCCATCCGCTCGGGCGCCATCAGCCGGTACCGCCGCTCCACCCGCCGGGCCCGCGCCCGTGGCGCCAGCAGGGCGAGCGCCCCGGCCAGCCCGACCAGCGCGGGCACCGCGAGGACGACGGTCATGGCCAGGACGACGGACAGCACCGGAGTGATCCGGAAGTCCTCCGCGACGAACCAGACGACCCAGTCGACCAGCACCTTCGTCTGCACCAGGCAGAGCGCCCAGGTCAGCCAGAGCCAGGGCGGCGGACCCCACAGCGGACCCCACAGCGGCCCCCCCAGCGGGGCGCTCTGCCGGGCGCTCACCCCCGGTGCCGCCGGAACAGCCGGGCGACGGCCCCGGCCGACCACCGCCCCGGTACCCGCGCCGCGGGCTCCTCCCGGGCGGCCAGCGCGTCGAGAAAGGCGACGGCTCCGGCGGGGTCGCGGGAGTCGAGGAGTTCGGTGGTGAGCCGGGCGGCCAGATCGTCGGCGAGATCGGGCGCGACCCCGTGGGCGAGCAGCCGTTCCCGCAGCCGCAGCGCGGCCCGTAACACCTCCTCCGGCGCCACCGCGTCCCCAGCCTGCTGTTCCCCCCGCGTGGACCGCCCGCCCCGGAGGCTGACGAGCAGCGCGGTGGTGGCGACGGTGTTGGCGAACTCCTGGCTGGAGAGCAGCGCCTTCAGCACGTCGGCGGCGTGGGCGAGCGCGTCGAGCACCTCCGGCAGCACGGTGGAGAGTTCACCGCCGATGCCGCCCGGGGCGTGGCCGCCGGTGCGGAACAGCGCGCGGCGGGCGTCGCCGCCCTCCGCGTAGGCGTGGGCGAGCTGGGCGGCGAGCACGGTCTCGTGCGGCGCCGCCCACTCGGCGACCCGTGGCCCCCACACCGCGAGGACGTCCGGCCCGCTCATGAGGCGCTCCCGCTGAAGTCGAAGCGGAACTCCAGCTGTCCGTCGCCGGTGCTGCCCTGGGCGGTGAGCGAGGCGCCGTCGGTGTCGAGGTCGCCGCCGAGCGTGGTGCCCTCGGCGACGGCGTGCGGATAGCCGCCGGGCAACTGTCCGAGGTCGTTGCGGCAGGGCACTATCTGGCTGGGCCAGTTGACCAGGTTGAGGGCGACGGCCTGCTCGGTGTGGTCGTCGACGAGCTGTCCGGTCAGCTCACCGTCGTCCCACTCCAACTGCCAGTAGAGGAGCAGCAGATCGGGATCGCGCGGATTTCCGGCCAGATCCTGCCCGGAGACGGTACTGACGGACGACGACCAGAGCGACACGGCCCCGGCGTCGGAGGGCTGTCCCACGGCCAGCACCAGACTGAACGGATTGTCCTCGGTGGCGTCCCCGCCGGACCGGGGCGAGCCGAGACTGAGCGTGGCGTCCATGGCGTACGACTGGGAGTCCGCGAGCTGCCGGGAGCCGTCGGTGGTGCAGTAGTCGTACACGTCGACGGAGACCTCGGCGGTCCCGCTGTACTCGACCCCCCAAAGCGCCTCAGCCCCGCCGACCGCCTCTTCCTCCTCCACCACCTCCTCCTCCGGAACAGGCGGCTCGGTCGTCTCGACCACGTCACTGGGCGAGGGCGACTCCGGAAGGTAGGACGTCGGCGGATCGCTCACGACGGACGGAGTGACACTCTCCACGACGGACGGTACGGCGGACCCCCCGCCCCCGGCGTCACCCCCGCCCCCGGAACACCCGCTGAGCACCAGCAACCCGAGACAGACCCCGGCGCCCATTACCACACGTATCTGCGCAGAACGCGACCCCCCACGGGTCGCACACGGGAACTTCACCGTTCCCCCCTCCCCCACCCGGACACACCACGGCAAAAGGCCCGGGGACAGAGGATGCTACGGTGCGCATTCAGCCAACTACACCGGAACGGCGGTTCGTTACCGTTCCGTGCCTGACACGCGTCGCCCTCCCGTAACCTCCTCGACGAACCGCCCCACGAGGTCCCCGAACACCTCGGTCGCCTCGATCTGCGGCGCGTGCCCACTGCCCGGCACCACCTGCACCTCCCCACGCCAGAGCGTCGGCATGGCGATCCCCCGCAGATACTCCAGACTCACCAACTGCTCCCCCTCCCCCTGCAACACCGCGAGCGGACGGTCGAGCCGCCCCACGATCCCCACCTCGTCGGTGAACCGCCCGGCGCCGAGACTGGCGAACAGCGCGGTACGGGCGGCCCCGTCGGTCCCGAGGATGTCGGCGACGAGCCCCCCGATCTCCCTCCCGGACCCCGGCGCGAGAAAACTCCGCGCGTACGCCTCGGCCCCCGCCGCGTCGACATCGTCGGTGAACCCGATGTTCACGGCCGGATTGGGCAGGAACGCCCGCCCGAAGTCCCCGGCCCCGGAGACCGGCGGCGTCCCGAACACCACGAACCCGGCGGCCCGCGCCAGCTCCGCCGCCGCCTCCAGCACGATGTGCCCACCCAGACTCCACCCCACCAGCACGGCATCCTCGGCCCCGGTCCGCCGGACGAACTCCGCGAGCACCGCCGCGTACCCCGGCAACGAGTACCCGTCCGCCCCCTCCGCCGCCTCCGACTCCCCGTGCCCCGGCAGATCCACCGCCAGACACCGGAACCGCTCCCCGAACCCCCCGCTCAGCAGGGGCTCCCAGACCCGGGCCGACGACGAGTTCCCATGCACGAACACGACAGCGGGCCCGACCCCCACCGACTCGACATACGAGACCCCCCGCCCACCGACCCTCAACCGCCGCCGCTCCACAGCACGCCCCTCTCGCCCACCCGACACCCCGCTCCACTGCGGTCAACGTACCGCCGGCCATCCGCCGGGAGGTGTGGGTGGAGAGGGATCAGGACAGGGAGCGGACACGGCTCCGGGGGGGGAAGGGAGGGAGGGAGAGCGGCAGACGAGTCGGGCTGTACGCCGGGTTCTGTGCCTCGACGCCTCGCGGCTGTCGGGGTGACGGCCATCCATCTAGGGCCGGCGTTGCCGTCGGCCTCGTGCGGTCTACCCGTGGACTCGGGCGGGCAGCCCTCGGACGTCCACGCAGTCGCGCCCTTCTCGATTCCGAAAGGGGTGCTCCCTTTTGACCTTGCTCCGGGTGGGGTTTACCTAGCTGCCCAGGTCACCCTGGGCACTGGTGGTCTCTTACACCGCCGTTTCACCCTTACCCGGTGCCGAAGCGCCGGGCGGTTTGTTTTCTGTGGCACTGTCCCGCGGGTCACCCCGGGTGGCCGTTAGCCACCACCCTGCCCTGTGGAGCCCGGACGTTCCTCGGGGAGATCCATCAGGACCTCCACGCGGCCGTCCGCCCGGCTCGTCTGCCGTGTGGACCATGGTAGCCGCCTCCGCGGGCGGCTCCGGTCACCGGCCGTGGCCAGCACCGAACCGGCCAGGATGAGGGTGAAGGCGATCAGGATGGTGGCCGAGAGCGTCTCGTCCAGGAACAGGGCGCCCGCCGCGACCGCCACCGCCGGGTTGACGTAGGTGATCACCGTGGCGCGGGTCGGGCCCGCCTCCTTGATCAGCTCCAGGAAGGCGACGAACGCGACGGCCGTGCAGATCACGCCCAGGGCCGCGAGGGAGGCCAGGACCTCGGGGGACGGGAGGGTCGGTGGGCGGGTCAGGACCGCCGCCGGGGCGTAGACCAGCGCCGCCAGTGCCAGACAGGGGGCCGTCAGGTGGAGGGACGGGACGTCCCGGAGGTGGCGGGCCGCTATCAGAGGGGCCGTGGCGTAGCCGAGGACCGTGAGGAAGACCTCGGCGAGGGAGCGGGCGTCGCCGCCCGTCAGATGGGGGGCCGTGAGGACGCCCACCCCGGCGAGGCCCAGGGCCAGGCCCGTCACCCGGCGCGGGCCCAGGTGCTCCTCGGCGCCGAAGAAGCGGGCGAGGAGGACGCCGACGATGGGGACGCCGGCGATCAGGAGGCCCGCCGTCGAGCTGGACAGGTGGCGTTCCGCGTCCGTCAGGGTCCACCACGGGCCGATGATCTCGATACACGCGAAGGCCAGCATCGGTTTCCAGTGGCGGCGGACCGTCGCCCCCATCCCGCCCTGGCGCAGGGCGAACGGGAGCAGCAGGGCCGCGCCCAGGGCGCAGCGGACGAAGACGACCGTCGACGGGGTCAGGTCCGCGTCCACCGCCACCTTGATCAGCAGATACGGAATGCCCCAGATCACTCCCATCAGGGAGAAGAGCAGCCAGGCGCGTGCAGTCATGCGAGGAGTGTGCGGGACGGGGTCAGGGCGTGTCTTGAACGCTGTTGCGGTATGCCGCCGGGGTCACGCCCAGGACCCGGCGGAACCAGCGGGTCATATGGGCCTGGTCCGCGAAGCCGACCAGCGGCGCCACCTCCGCCGGGCGCAGCCCCCGCTCCAGCAGCACCCGCGCCCGGCCGACCCGGTGCTGGGCCAGCCAGGCGTACGGCGGCAGCCCCATCGCCGTACGGAAGGCGCGCAGCAGCTGGTAGCGGGACAGGTGGAGGTCGGCCGCCAGGGCGGCCAGGGACGGCGGGGACAGGAGGTCGTCGGCGAGGCGGTCGCGGACGGCCACGGCTATGGCGGTCGCGGCGGGGGCCGGTGCCGGGCGCGGGCGGACCGTGGAGTGGCGGTGGGTGAGGGCGGCCAGCAGCCAGGGCAGGCGGGACTCGGTCTCCAGCGGGTCGGGGCAGGCGATCAGGTCGGCGTGGGTCAGGCGGAGCGCGCGGGCGAGCTCGGGGTCGTCCAGGACCGCGGCGCGGAAGTCCGGCAGGGTCCCGCCGGGCAGGTCGTCGGTGAGCAGGGCCGGGGGCGCGTACAGGGCCCGGTAGGCGTAGCCCGCGCGGTCCGCCGGGCCGCCGGTGTGGGTCTCGCCGGGGGCCAGTACGACGATGTTGCCGGGACCGGAGACGACCCGGGCGCCGCGGTAGTCGATGACCTCCAGCCCGCCGACGGTCACACCGATCGTGTACTCGTCGTGCGCGTGCGGGGCGTAGACATGGCGGTCGAAGGACGCCGTCAGCAGATCCAGCGCCGGGCCCCCGTGGCCGAGTCTTGTCCTGTTCCAGCGTGCCTGCTCCATCCCGGGCCCCCTCGTCGTCCGCCGTGGCGTGTGGCGGTCAGCCTGTCATCCCGTTCCGCAGCGGTGCGCTTGACCTTGTCGTAGCGTCAACGTCTCTACTGGGGTCATGCGGATCGGAGAGCTTGCCGCGGTCGTCGGGGTCACCACCCGGACCGTCCGGCACTACCACCATCTCGGCCTGCTGCCGGAGCCCGAGCGGCTCGGGAACGGGTATCGCAGCTACGCGCTGCGGCATGTCGTCGTGCTGGCCAGGATCAGGCGTCTCACCGAGCTGGGGCTCGGGCTGCCGGAGGTACGGGACGTGCTCGCGGACGACGCCGGGCGGGACCTCGGCGAGGTGCTGGAGGAACTCGACGCGGACCTCGCCCGGCAGGAGGCGGCGCTGCGGGAGCGGCGGGTCAGGCTGCGGCGGCTGCTGGAGGCCGGGGAGCTGTCCGCCGACGGGCCGGTCTCACCGGAGCTGGCCGAGCTGTTCGCGGGGATGGGCCAGGTGCCCGACTCGCCCATGGCCGCCAAGGACCGGGAGATCTTCACACTGCTGGAGACCACCGCCGGGCCCGAGGACCGGCAGCGCATCCATGACATGCTGCGCGCCGCGTTCGACCGGCCCGAGGCGGTCGCCCAGGTCACACACGCGTACGCGCTGCTGGACGCGCTCGCCGACGCCGGACCGGACGATCCGCGGATCGAGGAGGCCGCCCGGGTGCTCGCCGACTGCTTTCCGCCGGGGCTGCTCCCCGAGGGCGGTGTGCCGGACGAGTCCGAGCACGGCTTCCTGCGGGCCCTCCTCTCGGACTTCCCGCCCGCCCAGGCGGCGGCGATCCGCCTCGCCATGCGCCGGGTGACGGACCAGAGGGAGGGGGCGTGAAGGGGGTGGTGCGCTTCGGTGTGCGGCTGGTCCGGCATGAGTTGCGGCTGCTCGGCAGTCTCGCGCTGTGGCTGGCGCGGCGGCGGCACGGCGGGCGGCTCGGGGAGCTGTTCCCGTCGGCCCGGGGGCTCGGGCCGATGATGTTCGGTTTCGGCTTCGTCGCCGTGGTGGAGACGGTCGTGCTGTCCGTGCTGCTCGCCCGGTGGCCGACCGTGCATCTGGTGGTGCTGGTGCTGGATGTCTACACGGTGCTCTTCGTGGCCGGGCTGTACGCCGCCGCGGTGGTCCGGCCGCATGTGCTGGAGCCGGACGCGGTGCGGCTGCGGTACGCCGGCCATGTCGAGCTGCGGGTTCCGCTGGAGCGGATCGCCCGGGTGCGGCGCGAGCTGCTGCTGACCCACACCCGGGCGGACGGCGAGCTGAACATCGGGGTCGCCGGGCAGACGACGGTCACCGTGGAGCTGACCGAGCCGGTCGAGTACGTCACCTTCCTCGGGCGGCGGCGCCCGGTACGGACCGTACGGGTCAACGCCGACGAACCGGCGGCGTTCGTACGGGCGCTGGTGGCGGCCGGCGCGGGGGCGGGGGGCGACGCGGTCGCGCCGGGGGGAAGCGGGGGCGGCGCGGGGGCGAGCGGGCGCGGCACGGGGGCCTAGGCGCCGTACGCTGGCGCGAGGTCCGGAACGGAACCGATCGCGATCGAGGGAGACACCGCCGTGCTCGTCCTGCTGCCGCCGTCCGAGGGCAAGGCCGCCTCCGGGCGTGGTGCCCCGCTCAAGCCCGAGGCGCTGTCGCTGCCGGGGCTCGCGCCCGCCCGGGAGGCGGTGCTGTCGGAGCTGGTCGAGCTGTGCGCGGCCGACGAGGACAAGGCGAGCGAGGCGCTCGGGCTGAGCGAGGGGCTGCGCGGCGAGATCGCGAAGAACTTGGAGCTGCGGACGGCGGGCACCCGCCCGGCCGGGGACATCTACACGGGCGTGCTGTACGACGCCCTGGACCTGGCGTCGCTGGAGACCGCGGCGAAGCGGCGGGCGGCCCGTTCGCTGCTGGTGTTCTCGGGGCTGTGGGGGGCGGTCCGGGTGACCGACCGGATTCCGTCCTACCGCTGTTCGATGGGGGTACGGCTGCCGGGGCTCGGGGCGCTGGCCGGGCACTGGCGGGCACCGATGGCCGAGGTGCTGCCGGAGCTGGCCGGGGACGGTCTGGTGCTGGATCTGCGGTCGGCGGCGTACGCGGCGGCGTGGAAGCCGACGGGCGCGGTGGCCGGGCGCACGGCGACGGTCCGGGTGCTGCACGCGCCGACCCGGAAGGTCGTCAGCCACTTCAACAAGGCGACCAAGGGGCGGATCGTACGGAGTCTGCTGTCGGCCGGGGCCGCGCCGCGGACGCCTGCGGCGCTGGTGGAGGTGTTGCGGGACCTCGGGTATGTGGTGGAGGCGGAGGCTCCGGGGCGGGGTGGGCAGGCGTGGGGGCTGGATGTGCTGGTGGATGAGGTGCATTGAGGGGGGTCAGCCGGCCGCGCCCGGCGGGCGTTGCGGTGTGTGCAATGGGCTTTGCGTAGGGTGCAT
Organism: Streptomyces sp. NPDC048290; assembly: GCF_040652095.1. Lineage (NCBI taxonomy): Bacteria > Bacillati > Actinomycetota > Actinomycetes > Kitasatosporales > Streptomycetaceae > Streptomyces > Streptomyces sp. NPDC048290. Next base: position 9,021 of record NZ_JBEZLM010000036.1, on the reverse strand, counting down.
CGGACCGGCAGGATGGCGGTCATGGTCTCTTCCGCTGTCGCCTCCCCGGGTGTCTCCGTCCTTGATCTCGCTCCCGTCGTGCCCGTCGTCGTCGTGGACGATCCCGCCGACGCCGTGCCGCTCGCCCGTGCGCTGGTCGCCGGGGGGCTGCCCGCGATCGAGGTGACTCTGCGGACGCCGGGCGCGCTGGACGCCATCCGGGCGATCGCGGCGGAGGTGCCGGACGCGGTGGTCGGCGCCGGGACCGTCATCGGCGCCGGGCAGGTCGGGGACGCGGTGGCCGCCGGGGCGCGTTTCCTGGTGAGCCCGGGGTGGACGGACGCCCTGCTGGAGTCGATGCGGGGGTCCGGGGTGCCGTTCCTGCCGGGGGTGTCGACCACGTCCGAGGTGGTGGCGCTGCTGGAGCGCGGGGTGACGGAGCTGAAGTTCTTCCCGGCGGAGGCGGCGGGCGGGACGGCGTATCTGAAGTCGTTGTACGGGCCGCTGCCGCAGGTCCGGTTCTGTCCGACCGGGGGGATCGGGCCGGACAGCGCGCCGGGCTATCTGGCGCTGCCCAATGTGGCGTGCGTCGGCGGGAGCTGGATGCTGCCGAAGGACGCGGTGGCGGGCGGCGACTGGGGGCGGGTCACGGAGCTGGCGCGGGCCGCCGCCGGGCTGGGCGGCGGGGGCGGTCGGTCAGCGCAGGTGTGAGGTGTCGTTGAAGAGGCGGACGCCCGCGTTGCCGTCGGAGTAGTGGGCGACGACGGAGAGGGACGCGGCGGACAGTTCCATCCGGAACATCGACTCCGGTGGGGCGCCGAGGGCCAGCCGGAGCAGGGTCTTGATGGGGGTCACGTGGGTGACCAGGAGGACCGTGCGGCCGGCGTACGCGGTGAGGAGTCTGTGCCGGGCGGCGGTGACGCGGGTCTCGGTGGCCGCGAAGCTCTCGCCTCCGCCGGTGGGGCGGGCGTCGGGGGTTTTCAGCCAGGCGGTGAGGTCGTCGGGGTGGCGTTGCTGGACCTCGGCGAAGGTGAGGCCCTCCCAGGCGCCGAAGTCCGTTTCGCGCAGGCCCTCTTCGACGGTGATGTCGAGTCCCAGGCGGGTGGCCACGGCGGTGGCGGTCTCGCGGGTGCGGGTGAGGGGGGAGGTGATGATCGCCTCGATACCGGCGTGGGGGGTGTGGGCGCGGGCGAGGGATTCGGCGGCGCGGGTGGCTTGGTCCTGGCCTGTGGGGGAGAGGGAGGGGTCGGTGCCGCCGCTGCCGGAGAAGCGCTTCTGGGGGGTGAGGGGGGTTTCGCCGTGGCGGAGGAGGACGAAGGTGGTGGGCGGGCCCAGGTCTGGGGGGCGCCAGCCGGTGGGGGCGGTTGCGGTGGGTGGGGGTCGGTCGCGCAGTTCCCCGCGCCCCTGGTGATCGGCGTTCTTGGTCGGTGAGTCGACGGGTGCCGTGGGTGGGGGTTCTGTGCGCGGTTCCCCGCGCCCCTGCGTACCGGCGTTCGTGCTCTGTGAGTCGACAGGTGACGTCAGTGCGGGATCTGTGCGCGGTTCCCCGCGCCCCTGGACACCGGCGTTCATGGTCTGTGAGTCGACAGGTGACGGGCGTGCGGGATCCGTGCGCGGTTCCCCGCGCCCCTGGATACCGGCGTTCGTGCTCTGTGAGTCGACAGGTGACGTCAGTGCGGGATCTGTGCGCGGTTCCCCGCGCCCCTGGACACCGGCGTTCGTGCTCTGTGAGCGGGCAGTCAGGGGCGCGGGCATCGGGGTTACAGGCCCGACTCGGATGTGCGGACCAGGATGCGGCGGCAGTTCTCGCAGCGGACCACCGTGTCCGGCGCCGCGGAGCGGATCGCGTTGATGTCGGTGATCGCCAGTTCCTGGCGGCAGCCCTGGCAGGTGCGCTGGTAGAGCTTGGCCGCGCCAATGCCGCCCTGCTGGGCGCGCAGCTTGTCGTAGAGGCCCAGGAGGTCCGCCGGGATCGTCGCCGAGATCACCCCGCGCTCCTTGGTGGCCGTCGCCGCCTCGCCGTCGAGGGACTCGAACGCGGCGTCGCGCCGGGCCGTGGCGTCGTCCAGTTTGCCCTGCACCGCGCCCACCCGCTCGGTCAGTTCGGTGACCCGCTCCTGCGCGGACTCCCGGCGCTCCATGACCTCCAGCACCACGTCCTCCAGATCGCCCTGCCGCTTGGCGAGGGAGATGATCTCCCGCTGGAGGTTCTCCAGGTCCTTCGGGGACGTCACCGCGCCGGAGTCCAGGCGCTGCTGGTCCCGCGCGGCGCGCTGCCGTACCTGGTCGACGTCCTGCTCCGCCTTGGTCTGCTCGCGGGCGCAGTCGCTCTCCTCGGTCTGCGCGGCCACCAGCAGGTCGCGCACCTGGGCGTGGTCCTTGGTCAGCGACTCGATCTCGGCGTGCTCGGGGAGCGACTTGCGCTTGTGGGCGAGCTGCTGGAGCCGGACGTCGAGGTCCTGGACGTCGAGGAGTCGGATCTGGTCGGCGGGCGCGGCGTTCAGTTGGGGGCTCCAGGTGATCTGTGGGAAGGGGAGGACGGGGTGGTGGACGGGTGGTGGGTCGTCCAGGGGTCGGTGACCGTGTCGGAGACATGGACGCGCAGACCCCAGCCGTGGCGGTCGGAGATCTCGTCCAACTGGGCGGCGGCCAGTTCGCACCAGGGCCACTCCGTCGCCCAGTGCGCCGCGTCGAACAGCGCGAGGGGCGTCTCGGCGCGGGCCTCGGACACCGGGTGGTGGCGCAGGTCGGCGGTGAGGTAGGCGTCCACCCCGGCGGCCCTGACCTGGTCGAAGAGTCCGTCGCCTGAGCCGCCGCTGACGGCGACCGTACGGATCGTCGCGCCGGAGTCCCCGGCGGTCCGGATGCCCTGCGCGGTGGCGGGCAGCAGCTTCGCGGCGCGCGCGGCGAACTCGGCGACGGTCAGCGGGTGGTCCAGCGCGCAGATCCGGCCGAGTCCGCGGCGCCCGGCCGGGTCGGTGGCGTCCGGCACCAGAGGCCCGACGATCCGCAGGTCCAGCGCGCCCGCGAGGGCGTCGGAGACCCCGGGGTCGGCGGTGTCGGCGTTGGTGTGGGCCACGTGCAGCGCGATGTCGTGCTTGATCAGGGTGTGCACCACCCGGCCCTTGAAGTGGCCCGCGGCGACCGTGGTCGTACCGCGGAGGTAGAGCGGGTGGTGGGTGATCAGCAGATCCGCGTCCAGCTTCACCGCCTCGTCGACGATCTCCTGGACCGGGTCGACGGCGAACAGGACCCGGGAGACCTGCTGGTCGGGGTCGCCCACGACGGTGCCGACCGCGTCCCAGGACTCGGCCCGCTCGGCGGGCCACAGTTTCTCCAGCGCGGCGATGACTTCTGACAGACGGGGCACGCGCCAAGGCTACCTGGCGCTCCGCCGCCCCGGACCGGGGCGTACGGGCCGCTCCCACCGAGCACAGGGGTCACCGTCGGCTCAGGTGAACCGCCGCACGGCCACCCTTATGTGTGAAGTCGCCGCCCGGCGGTCCCCCGCCCGTGCGTACGAAAACTAGCTTCGTCGCCGGAGGTGACCGAACGATGACGGCCTGTTCGATCGAGCCCGCCGCGGCGGACCGGGACGACCCCCCGCCACGGCCCGGCTGCGTGCTCACCGCGGACGGCGCCTACGCGGCCCGCCTCACCGTCGCCGGCTCCCCGGCACAGGGCGCCGACTCCTGGTTCCCGGAGCGCTGGACGCTGGACGGGCCCGAGCCGTACGCGGTGCCGCTGCCCGGCAACCAGCCCGAGGAGCCCGGCACCGAGGTACAGCCGATGGGCGACGGCCGGGTGCTGATCTGCCGCCGCACCGACGGGCGGCACTTCTTCTCGCTGCTGTATCCGACCGGACCCGGCACCGGTGAGCTGCCGCTGGGCGCGGTGGAGTGCCCGCCCGGCGCCCGGCTGCGGCTGCTGCCCCCGGCGCCCGGCGGCGCCCACGCGTACGCGCTCGCCTCCGGCCCCGAGCACAGCACGGTGTGGCTGGTGGCGGGCGGCGCGTTCGGTCCGGAGCACATGGCCCATGTCCCCGGGCGCTGCACGGGCGGGGTCTGGCTGGACGGCGGCGGACGGATGCTGGCGCTGGACCGCGCCGACCCGGACACCGGGCGCACCAAGGCGGTCGTGGTGGACCTGGGCCGGGGCGGCGAGGTCTCGCCGCTGCTCCAGATCGCGGCGGACAGCGACGACCGGCTGCTGCTCGCCGACCCGGACAGCGGGCTGCTGCTCATCGGCTCCGACGCCCCCTCGCCCGGCGCCGAGCGGCTGGGCTGGGGGGTGCTCGGCTCCACCCTGCCGGTCCGGTTCCCGGAGTGTCTGCGGGTGGAGGGGTGCGCGGTGACGCCGTTCGCGATCCAGCCGGGGCAGATGCTGACGCCGGAGAGCTGCGGGGTCGCGCTGCGGGTCGACGGGCCGGGCGCGGAGGTTCCCTGGGTGGGGGTCTGGCGTCCGGCGGACCGGCGGCTGCGTCATCTTCCGGCGCCGGAGGGATGGCTGGCCGGGGCGGGGCTGTGGACCCGGGACGGGGCGCTGCGACTGCCGTACGCGACGGGGGCGCTGCCCTGCGGGGTACGGCGGTGGGAGGCGGACTGGACGGCCGAGACGGAAACGGCGGCGGAGGGGGCGGCGGAAGCGGTGGCCGAGGGCGGCTCGGCTGTCGCGGACGCGCGGGCCGAGGGCACCGCACGATCGGCTTCCGCCCCAGCCCCCGCCGTCGCCCTGCGTCCGGTGCCGCTGCAACAGGCGCCGCTGGGGAACGGGACACCGGGCGCCCGGCGCGACGGAAGGGATGACGGAAAGGTGAGGGGAAGGTGAGGGGAAGGGCCCGCGCGTAACTCCCCAACGCCCGTAAAGATTCCGCAGTGTGACGTAACCGACCAGTAACCCACCGTCGAAACCTCAAGGTGGTGAAGGGGTTGTAACGAAGTGACTGCGGTTGCCTGTGCGCCTGGATCTGGGATATGGGGCGCCGGTTAAACTCGCCGGGCTGTTTGAACGATCATATTTTGACGGGGTGAGTTCTTCCGATGAGCGACGCCAGCATGTCCGAGCCGTTGTCCGCCGACGCCGCCGAGGAGTCCGCCGGTCATGGCCGGCACCGGGGGCAGGTCGCGTCCCAGGACGCCGAGTCGGCCCCCAGCGGCCGGCACCGCAAGCCGGTGGACCAGACGACCGTGAACGCTGCCTGAGCGCACGTCACACCGCTGGGGCTGCGGGCGGCGGGTCGTCGCGTCGCAGCCCCAGTACTTCCACCGCCGCGAAGGTCTCCCCCGCCGGGCGCCCGGCGTAGTGCGGGGTGAGCAGCGCGTCGAGTTCGTCGTAGGTGAAGGTGTCCTGCTTGCTGTCGAACTTCGCCGCCACCCGGGGCCGTTCCACGATCGCCACCATGCCGCCGTGCACCACCAGCAGCTGGCCGTTGACGCGGGCGGCGGCGGGCGCGGCGAGATAGCCCACCAGCGGGGCCACATGCTCGGGCGCGAGCGGGTCGAGGCCCTCGGCGGGGCGTTCCAGGCCCGCGAAGACGTCCTCGGTCATCCGGGTGCGGGCGCGTGGGCAGATGGCGTTGGCGGTGACGCCGTAGCGGGCGAGCGCCAGCGCGGTGGAGGTGGTCAGACCGACGATGCCGCCCTTGGCGGCGGCGTAGTTGGGCTGGCCCGCCGAGCCCGCGAGGAACGCCTCCGAGGAGGTGTTCACGATCCGTCCGTACACCGGGGCGCCCGCCGCCTTGGACCGCTCCCGCCAGTGCGCGGCGGCGATCCGGGTGGTGTTGAAGTGCCCCTTGAGATGGACCCGGATCACCGAGTCCCACTCCCCCTCCGTCATGGAGAAGACCATCCGGTCGCGCAGGATGCCCGCGTTGTTGACCAGGATGTCCAGTGTGCCGAACGCCTCGACGGCGGTCCGCACCAGCGCTTCGGCCGCCGCCGGGTCGGCCACGTCCCCGGTGTGCGCGAGGGCGGTGCCGCCGGCCGCGCGGATCTCGGCGGCGACCTGTTCGGCGGGGGCGGCGGACGCCTCGCCGGTGCCGTCCCGGCCCGGCTGTCCGTAGTCGTTGACGACGACGGACGCGCCGAGCCGGGCCAGTTCCAGCGCCTCGGCCCGGCCGAGTCCGCGTCCGGCCCCGGTGACGACCGCCGAGAGCCCCTCCAGTGGCAGTGCCATACCCACAACTCCCCCAGCCGGCCGGTCAGATCTCGATGCAGGTGCGCAGGGCGGTCCCCGTACGCATCTGGTCCAGCGCCTCGTTGATGTCGGCCAGCGGCACCCGGTGGGTGATCAGTCCCGCCAGGTCGACCCGGCCCGCCCGCCACAGGGCGATGGTCCGCTCGTAGGAGCGCAGCACGTCGCCGCCGCCGTACATGGACGGCAGGATGCGCTTCTCGTCGAAGAACAGCTCGAACATATTGAGCTTGAGGTGGTCGTCCATGGCTCCGGCGCCGACCACGACCAGGGTGCCGCCGCGCCGGGTGGTCTCGTAGGCGGTGCGGGCGGTGGCGGACTTGCCGACCACCTCGAAGACGTAGTCGAAGCCCTCCCCGGCGGTGACGGACTGCTTGGCGTCGGCGAGTTCCTCGGGGGCGACGGCCCGGGTGGCGCCGAACCGGAGGGCGGCCTCGCGCCGGGCGGCGACCGGGTCGACGGCGACGATCTCGGCGGCGCCCTTGAGCCGGGCGCCCTGGATGACGGAGACGCCGACCCCGCCGCAGCCGATGACCGCGACCGACGCCCCGGCCTCCAGATCGGCGGTGTTGAGCGCGGCGCCGAGGCCGGTGGTGACCCCGCAGCCGATGAGGGCGGCGATGTCGTAGGGCACGTCGTCCGGGATCGGGACCGCGCAGCCGGCGTCGACCACCACCTCCTCGGTGAAGGTGCCGGTGCCCGCGAAGCCGAAGACATCGCCGCCGGGGCGGCGGAAGTTGGGGGTGCCCGCGTTCATGAACCCGGCGAGACAGAGTTCGGTCTGACCCCGCTTGCAGGAGGGGCAGGCGCCGCAGGCGGGCAGCCAGCAGACCACCACCCGGTCGCCGGGCTTCAGGTTCCGTACGCCCTCGCCGACCTCCAGCACCTCGCCCGCGCCCTCGTGGCCGGGGACGAACGGGCCCGGCTGCGGCAGCACCCCGCTCATCGCGGAGAGGTCGGAGTGGCACAGCCCGGTGGCCCTGACCCGGATGCGGACCCGGCCGGGGCCGAAGGCCACCGCCTCGATGTCGTCGACGACCTCCAGTTTGTCCTGGCCGATCTCGTGCAGTACGGCTGCGCGCATCTGCGGCTCCCTTCGGATATGCCGGTTCAGGTGTGCTGGGCGGCGGGGTCGGTTCAGGTGTGCTGGACGACCGTGTCGGTCAGGACGGGCGCCTCGCCGCGTTCGACGGCGCCGACCTCGACCCGTACGGTGTCCGGGCCCGGTCGCCACATCCGGACGCGGAGCGTCTCGCCCGGGTACACCACCCCGGCGAACCGGGTGGCGTAGGAGCGGACGCGGGCGGGGTCGCCGTCGAGCACGGTGTCGACGACCGCCTTGAGCGTGATGCCGTAGGTGCACAGGCCGTGCAGGATGGGCCGGTCGAAACCGGCGGTCTTCGCGAAGTCGGGGTCGGCGTGCAACGGGTTCCAGTCCCCGGACAGCCGGTACAGCAGCGCCTGGTCCTCGCGGACCGGCCGGTCGACGGTGTGCTCGGGCTCCCCGGTGGGCTGCTCAAGGCGGGTGGCGGGTCCCCGTTCGCCGCCGAAGCCGCCCTCGCCCCGGACGAAGATCTGGCTGTCGTTGGTCCACAGCGGTCCGTCGGCGTCGGCGGCCTCCGTGCGCAGCACCAGCACGGCGGCCTTCCCCTTGTCCCAGACCGCGGCGAGCCGGTTGACGGTGGTGGCCGTGCCCTGGACCGGGATCGGGCGGTGCACCTGGACGTGCTGGCCGCCGTGCAGCACCCGGGCCAGCTCCACCTCGACGCCGGGCAGCGAGAGTCCGCTGATCACCCCGGGTGCTCCGGCGCCCGCGACGGTGGCGAAGCTGGGCAGCACATGGAGCCGGGACTCCAGGGCGTAGCGGAGTTCGGCCGGGTCGGTGGCGGGGACTCCGGCGCCGATGCCGAGGTGGTAGAGGAGAACGTCCTTGTGCGCCCAGCCGATCTCGCCGGTCCGGGGTTCGGCGGCGAGCGCCTTGGCTGCGTCGATGGGCATGGGGCTCCTGGGCGGTCGGGGGTGAGACCCCGGCACGGCCGTCCGCACCGTCGGCCGCACCGAGGTCGTCATGGTGCCGGGGAACACGCTCCCGGGGCGGGACAGGGCGTGCGGGGCGGACGTGACATCTAGAACGCGTTCCACTTGCGGCGCACCTCTGTATAGCCGAGGGCGGTGGAGTTGGGAAGACTCCCGGCGAGCACTTCTGACGGAACGTCAGATACGGCGGGACCGCTCCCGCGAGTGGCCCGCACCCGGGACATCCGTACCGGCCGATCGCGTACGGACGTGTCTGTCGCGGCGGGGCGGGGCTTTCTACGCTGAGGAAGGAGGACGGGCGGCCGGGAATCCGGCCGGAACGGGGGGAGTGTCACATGCCGTGGACAGGTGGGGTCGGGCGCCGCGGGGGCACCTGGGGGTTCGCGCGGCTTGACTGGCGGGACACCGGGACGGAGACGCGAGGGGAGACGGACGGGGACTGCGGGGGCGCGACCGGGTTCTCGCTGCTGCCCTGGCTGCTGCTCGGCCTAGGCGCCTTCTCCAACCTCTTCCAGGGCCACGCCGACAACCCCTGGATCGGCGGCCTGGGGCTGCTCACCTTCAACTCCCTCTACATCTACGTCGTCTTCCGCGCGTTCGTGACGGAACAGCGGGAGTCTCCGGCGACCTGGCTGGCGCTGGCCGCGATGACCGTCCTGACCTGCGGACTCGCCGCCGGGTACGGGGGCTACTGGCTGCTCTTCTTCCCGCTGCTGGGCCTAGGGGGTGTCTGACGGATCTCCGTGGCGTCGCGACGCCCGGCACGCACTCTCGCCGCACCGGACAAAAGCCCTAGTAGCTCCGCTACGAGGG
>NZ_JBEZLM010000035.1:0-76329 GCF_040652095.1 Streptomyces sp. NPDC048290 | reverse complement strand
GGGCAGCGGGGCGAGGAACCCCAGCGCCGCGAAGACCAGCAGGTTGCCGACGACCTGGACCGTCGCCGTCATCGGGTCGCTCGCGAGGATCGTGAGCAGGTCCCGCAGCGGCACCAGGCTCACTCGAGCGGGGACGGTGCCGGCCCGGCCGCCCGGCAACATGATCATCCATACCCACGGCACCGTCCCGTAGACGATGCCGACCTCGGCCAGCGACGGGGGCGCAGTGCGTCGTCCACTGCCCGGAGGTAGTCGTGTCTGCGGGGACTGACCACGGGGACAGCGGCCGGGAGCCGGGTGTCCGGCGCCCTCGTAGTCCCGCAGCCAAGCGGATCCGGAAATCCCTTGCGGAAGGGATTTGTTGCGTTCCCGGGCAGTCGTGCGGTTCGCTGGTGAGGCGAACGCCGCTGAACACACGGCCTGGGAAGCCCTCGCTCGGCAGCACACCGCCGGTGGCCTGGCAGGGGTGGCTCCCCTGCCAGGCCACCAGTCGGCTCCAGGGGCGCGGCCCTTCTGCGGAACGGGACGGCTGACTGGCGGATCGGTGCGACCGTGCCCGCCGTAGGGCACGTTCTTTCGATGAACTCGTGGCCAAGCAGCGGGCTGCCGACCAGGCGCACACTGAAGTCCTTCGCCTTCGGGACCAGCACGGCCACCGGGCCACCAGGGAAGGCTGGACCGGCGACCAGGCCGAGGTCCTTCCAGAGCCGCCCAGCGAGCCTGGCGCAAGGCAGCCGCGGAGACAGTCTGACCGCTACCGGCGACTCTCGCTCACTGACCTCTCGCAATGATGGTTGAGCATTCTCAGCGAACATTGAGTACGGACGCGCCGCAGGTCAGAAGCCTGTTGAGCCCTCAGCGCGCGTACTCGCGGGCGAGCCGGCACACAGGGGGAGCCGCGACGGCCGCTCTTCCCGCCGCTCGGCGCAACGCTCTGACCAGCGCGCTTAACCATCGGTGAGGAAGAACGCCAGTCACCAGCCTTCGCTGAGAACCGCTCAGCCTTCGCTGCGAGGGGTCACTCACCCCCGGGAATCGACTCGCGGGGCAGCCGGTGATTCAATCGAACGTGTGACCGATCCATCTCCCGACCTGTCCCGTCTGCGCACGCTGGAGTACTTCCTCGTGCGCCTGCTCAGCGAGGTGCGGGAGGCGATCGCAAAGAAGGAGCGCAGCGAGGCGGAGCAGCGGCGCGGGATAGCGGCCCGGCCGCCGCAGCCGGACTGGCTGATCGAGTTCGGGATCAATCGAAGAGCGGTTCCCGTGGCCGTGCACACGGGCGGCTGCCACATGGCGGGGAAGCGGTCGAAGGGTGTCTCAGCCGGTGAAGCGCGTCGCGCGCTCGCCGACGGGGTCTCGGCCTGTATGCACTGCCGGCCGGACAATGAGCTGGGCATGCTGGACTGATCGCGCATGCGCGCGGCGGCGGACCGTCCGATGCTGGAGGCATCGGGTGGGCTGGCTGATGCTCCCCTCCCCTGGCCGCGTCGCCCATCCCCATCAGGCAGCCGGGCGTACATTCGGACATATGGCCGACCCTGTGCGTATTCCTCCCACGACCGACCGGGTATCGGCCGCGTCCATGCTGGGGTGTACGCCCGATCAGATCGGGCCGTGTCCCTTCTGCTAGGAACTCACGTGCAGGTACGGGCAGAACGTACAGATCCCCTGTCCCGCCTGCCAGGAGCAGGCGGCCACTGCTGAGGGAGGCAGACGGTCACCGCCCCCGGGAGGAGCCGGACCGGGAGACATCCGGTGAGCCGGTGGGTGCCTGTCCTGGGCCACACCCGAGACGGGCACAGGGGTTCGGCCCCACCGCTGCGGGAATCGGTGGGGCCGGCTGGTGTTGATCCCGAACACCGGCACGTCGCTGGGGACCGCGTCCGACACGGACACACCGGGTGCGGGGGCTCCCCACCTGTAGGCGTGGTGCGCGAACGCCTGCATGTCGGAGACGATCACCACCCGGTCGTGCGGGTCGTACGTGGCACGCAGCGCCGCCACCGTCTCGGTGCCGTGGCCGGCCTCGCCGATCCGCGAGCAGATCGCGTCCGCCTGCCGCAGCACCGACCCGCCCCTCACCAGCGTATGGCGGAAGGTGCCGTTCGCGAAGCCCACCAGATCGACGTCGCAGCCGCAGGCGCCGGTCAGGCAGGTCAAACTCCTCCTGGCCGATCAGAGCGAGCAGGCCAACGGTGATTCGGAACATCCTGTGCTGGGATTCGACGTTGGGACCGACCGGGTTGTGCTGTTGACGGATGAGCCTGCTGGCTGATCGCCTCAGTGTGAAGCCCCGAAGCCGTCGGACTGATCGAGGGCAAACGGCGACCCCGGCGTCGTTGCAGTCCACCCCTGGCTGAGCGCGAGTTCGATGGCTTTGGCGACGTCGGACGGCAGCACGGGTCGGGCCTGATGCCCGAACCAGTTGCTGGGATGCGGTTGGCTGGTCGTGACCACGAGCGTCGAGCCAGGTCGCTCCGCGTGCTCGACGGCGTAAGCACAGGGTGTCCAGCACAGGGCCTGGCCGTAGGTCGGTCTTCTCCGAAGCCGCCAGCGGTAGGCCGTGCCGTTGACGACGATGCGACGCGATCGCTTGCGACCCAGTGCCATGGCTCCTCCGTAAGTTGCTACCGATCCCCGTACAGGCGGCTCCCTCCCCACCTGCACCAGCTCCCACAACACTGGCGCGCGCACCGTCCTGGCCCAGCCGTTCTCAGCCCACCTCGACGTGCCACTCGAGCCTCCGGACACCTTCGTCACCCGCGGCGGCACCGAGGCCATCAGCCGAACTGCTACGCCGTCGACCAGAGCGCCACCCGCTGGTCCGCACCCGTCACCGGCCACTACTGCCACGACGGGCACACCGCCGCCACCGGCACCTCGGGCCGCTGCCGTACCTTGCTTCGTCGAAGTCCTCCCCTACGCTGGCGCTATCTTCCACCCCGTCTAGGAGCAGCGTGCCGCCTGCCTTCGTTCACCGGATCACGAAGTACGACCCCGCCGACCGTGACGAACACGGCAACTACCAGGGTGCGCAGGAGGCGGTCAGCGACCACGGACCGGTCGAGGCCGCATACCTGGAGGCGATCTCCACGTTCGCGGAAGCTGCGGACATCGACCGGCTGGAGATCCGTGAGCCCTCCGTCACCGGGCTCGTCCACTTCGGTGCCCAGCCGGCGGTCGAGGGGCACGGTCTTTGCGGTCTCTTCGCGGCTGACCTCACCGGTTACCACGACGAGGCCGAGGTCTCCTTGGCGGTGGCCCTGGAGCTGATCCGAGTCATGCTCCGTGAGCAGGGAGCCTGGTGCCGGCTGGAGGCGGGAGACGTCTTCACCGTGCACGTCGGACGGGACCAGTATGTGTACGTGGGCAGCGACCGACCCTGCACAGACGCCGTGGCCCGTACGCGGGAACTCGGCCTCTTCGCGGAACGGCTGCCAGCCTCACCCTACGTCGCGGAACTAGAGATGACAGAAGCCGCCGACGAAGAGTTCTGGGCGTCGGTGTGGACCGAACTGGTGGCGCGACAAGGCCTGCTCCTGGAGGAAACCCACATCGTCAATGCCACACGCTGGCACCGTCTCACCACGGAAAACCTCAATACCGTGCGCGCCGGTCTCGGACCACGTGCCCTTCTGACCGTCTGGCCCGACCTGGAACCCGACGTCGGCGCGGTCCTGACCGCGCTGCCGTCCGTATGGCACATCGAGTTCGTCTGGGAGACGAAGGACGGAACGATCAGAGACGTGAGCGTCGACGAGACCCAGTACCAGGAGCTCGCTGCCCTGGCAGCCGACGCGCGAGCGGCCCGTGCCCTGTCCCTTTTCACCGACGAACGCAGTCCACTGCTCCAGGCCGTTCTACCCGACAGCGACGGCGTCCTGCGCGCACGATGGTGACCCGATCACCCACATGGTGACTGCCCAGACAGCGAGACCGCCTGCGCATGATCCTGGACTCTCGAAGAGGTATGGGACTCAACGCGAAGGTCATGGCGCGGGCCGCGGACTCCTCCTCAACCCACCGTCGTCCAGGGCGGCACCACCACCGCCACCGCAAAACCGCCCTCGGCCTCACCGAGCCCGTCAGCTCCCCACCGGACCACCGTCCCTCTCCTCGCCGTCGCCGACCATCTCGCTCTCTCCCCTTTCACCACCGTCCGCGACTTCTCCGAACGGGCCCGCACCGTTCTCGCCGCGCCCTGGACTACATCCGCCGAGCACGGTGTCTTCACCCGCCACGCGTGGTCAGGAAGAATCTCCTGCCGCAAGCAGCCAAGCCGGTCCGGCCGGACACCCGGTCCTGGACCGGCCGCCACCGTCGAGACTCCGGAAGAACCCGTTGTCCACGCAGTGATCCCGGCCCAGCGTGCCGCCGACCAGGACACACCGCCCAACCCGGCTCTGGCGCTCGATGTGGTCCGCCAGGCCGTCCACGAGGTCCTCGCCTCGGAACTCGCCCCCGTCCTCACCACGCTCACCGCCCCGGACAGCAACGGCGCCGCTCGGGCAGCCGGTGACCGGCAGGACATCCCCGACCGGCTCCGCGAAGCGGTCAGGGAGATCAAGGCGGAGCTCAGCACCGTCCTGAAGGAAACCCGGTCCGGACTCGTCTCACTCCAGCAGGAGGTCACCAGCCTGCGTAAAACCGTTGAACAACTGCAGCCCCGGCCCGGAACCACCGCCGGGAAAGCAGCCGAGGCGAGCCCGGAACATACCGCCCTGCTCAGGACGACGGCCCGCGTCTCCTCCGCCGGCCTTGTGTGCCACCGCGACATCTGGGAGTTCATCACCGCCCACGCCGGACGGCACCCGCACTTCCGCGTGCCGCCGCAGATCACCGACGAAGGAGACGAGCGGGTCCGCGCCGCGCTGTCCGGACGGTCCCTGATCTCCCTGCTGATCAGCCTGCACTCCCTCAGGCACACCGCCACCGACGGTGACGGCGACAAGGAACTCGCCACCACCCTGTACGAACGGATCGAGGAGAACCTGAGCGGTCTCACCGCCCACGGAGGGCCGGTCACCATCACCCTGGACGACCGCACCGCCCCTGCCCCTGCCCCTGCCCCGCACGACAGCCCGGCAGCCGGGACCGACACCGATGCCACCCGCGAGACGCCCAAGGGCAGCACCGCGCCGCCCCTCACGGAGCAGGGCTCGGACCCCGGCGAGGAAGCCGACCCCGGCACCGTGTGAACAGCGACTGCCTCACCAGCAATCCGCTGCATGCCATTCCCAAATCGGGGAATGGCAGGGCATTCCGCCGTTGCCCCACCACTCCCATAGCCACCGGCCGGTTCCTGAGCTCACGGGCTGCTCAGGGGGCGGGTGCGAGGAGGTCGGCGGCGACCAGCCAGGCGTCCTCGCGCACGGCGGCGACCGCGCACAGGCATCGGCCTGGGAGAGCGTGTGGCCGGACCGGGCCGCTGCCTTCACCAGGTCCAGGGCCAGGACGGTGTCCTCGGCGAGCATGGCGCGGTGTCTGGCCGGGCCGGGCAGGCAAACGGCGAGGGGGAATCTTCAGGCCGCTGCCGCGAGGGTGTCGAGCTCGGCTCGGTGCGGCAAAGAGCCGGACGGTTGAAGCTCCTGGTCGACCCTTGGGGAGCCGCCGTTTCTCGTAGCGTGTCTCCTGTCAGAACGTAAGTATGTGGACGCAGGGAGCACGTGGTGGATCCTGTATCGGTGGGGTTGTTGATGGCATTGGCGGGTGGCGCCGGAGGCGAGGCTGGGCGACAGGCATGGGCAGGGCTGAGCACCCTGTTACGGCGCCCCTTCCGCGGCGGCGGAGAGATTTCGGAAGGCTCGTCGGCAACGTCCGGCGAAGGAGAGCTGAGTCGGTTGGAAGAGGCCCCCGCTGATCAGTGGCGTGCCCAGGCGCTGAGCGAGGCCCTGGCCGCACGAGCGACAGCCGACAGCGGCTTCCGCTCAGACCTGAGCCAGTGGCACGAGCTGGCCATGACGTTGCGCGTCGGCGAGGGCAAGACGACCAACCACATCAGCGGTGGCACGTTCCATGGGCCCACGGTGCTGGCCGAGAACATCTCCGGAGGACTCACGTTCACGACGCCCGCCTCCGGCAGCAGCTCACCACCGGACGGCGAGGGAGATCGTGCCCCGCATTCCCAGTGAGGATGCGGGGCACGCCTGATTGAGCTGGTTCTCGGCTGCCCCTGCTCGAAATCCGCTCAGGGGCTGGCCGGTAGATCCCCCGCCACGGCCTGGGCGCGGTCGTCCTCCCCCAGCTCGCGAAGAAGATCGACGAGATCACGCTTGGCGTGCTGGGTGTCGGGATGGTCCTCACCCAGCACCCGCCTGTACCGCAGAAGGGTGTCCTCCGAGACGGCAAGGGCAGCCTGATGATCGTCGAGGCGCTGCAGGAAGAGCGCGAGATTGGATGCCGCGCGCAGTGTGCGCGGATCGTCGGGGCCAAGCGCGAGGCGGCTTCGACGCAGAACGTCCTCGCACTGTTGCCGGGCCTGTTCGTGAGCACCGAGCGCGGAGAGGCACCCGCAGAGGTTGCTGGCGACGGTCAGGGGCAGGGGATCCTCCCAGCCCAGCGCCCGCTCGCAGCGCGGGAGAAGGTCTGCGAACAGATCCCTTGCCTCAGCATATTTCCCGAGGCCGACCAGGCACCCAGCGAGCCTGTTGGCCGCCGCCAATGTGTCCGGATGGTCCTCCCCGAGCGTTTCGCTCCAGGCTGCTCTGGCTATGCGGCCGAGGGCCACGCCGGGTTCGGACTGGCCCGACACGTACAGGTAGCGCAGCACCTGTACGAGCAAGGCCCGGAATTCCTGTGGTTCGTGGCTGCGGTAGTCCGGGCGGTTGAACAGGATCCGTACGAGTGAGGCGAGCTTGCGGTAGTCGGGCCAGGAGGCCGGAAGCTCTGGGTCACTGACGGCAAGACCGGCGTGCAGAGCCAGGATGCGACGTTGGAGATCCTCCGAGTCGTCGTCCTCGGAGAGGTTCGGCGGCGCGGTTGCAGCGTCGGCGGCTCGCGGTCCGCCCACCGCAGGGTAGGACGGGAGCGAGGACGACGTAGCCGACGTCCACAGAGATGTGGGAGCCCCTGATTCCTCGAGAAGAAGGGACGGGCACCCCCGCGCATGGTGGAAGCTACAGCCGGAACTCAGAACCGAGGGCTCCCGGCCGTCGTACAACGCGGCCACGGGATACACCTCGAACGGTTCCCCGTTGTTGTTGATGATGGTGGTGCCGCGACGACCCGCGCAGGTCCAGTCGAGCTCCAGCTGCCACGAGATCTCGTGTGTGCGGGCGATGGGCTCGAACCAGAACTGCTCCACGTCGACGGCGCTGATGGAGAACGGGAAGTCGGCGCCCTGGGCCTGCATCTGCGGCACCCGGACGTCGAAGTCCGTTATGAAGCGGCGGGGTTCGATCTTCGCTCCGATGCGGATCAACAGACAGGCGGGGCGCGGTGGCCTGCGAGCCAGAACGACAGGGCGCGCGGCGTCGAGGACCACGGCTCGGCTCGTCCTGGCCTCCAGAGTGATGATGTGAACCGTGCCGCTGGGCACCATCACGCGTGGCGGATCTGCGTCCACGACCAAATCAGCGAGGGTCCCGCCCGGCCTCAGCTGCACGGAGGCGATGACGGGGTCCTCCAAGTCACTTGGAGTGTCGCCGCCACCGCGGTGGAAGGTCACACCGCCATGCACCGTGTCCGCCATGACGACGTTGCCTAAATGGCCGCCCGAGATGTGGTTGCCGTCCTTGCGCGGGGCGGGGGCTACGTTGTCGGGCGTCCTCCGGCTGGCCTCGTCGCCCCCGTCGATGCCGCCCCCTGCCGCCGGCTGGTCGTGCTCACCCACTGCTTCTCTCCCCTCGTCGCGAGGCCGCCAGCCTACGGCGGAGCTGTACGGGCCCAGACGGGAATCGCGCAGACCGCCCTGTCGTGGCGGTTGTAGTTCATCAGTGTCGACAGCGTCCCTCTGTTGCCGGTGCCGGTGCCGGTCGGTCACCGGATCCCGGGTGGAGGTGTGCGGGGTCATCCGCAGTAAATGCCGGATCTACTGCGGCACCGCCCTGACGAGCCGCCAGGGCGCCGAAAGCCCGATAAGCGGACCTCGAAGCGGAATGGCCGCTACCGCCAATCGCTGTACCGCCGACCCTCGTGCCCGGTCCAGCCCCGAGCGTCACCCTGCGCCACATGTCCGTTCGCCGTAGCTATACGAGAGCAGGGTCCATTCACCAAGATCATCCCGTGGCAGGTTCTGGGCTCACCTTGGAACCGGCGCGAATCGCATCTGATGCGAACTGGATGCATTTTGTGCCGCGTTAGCCGATGGAGCGTAAGGAAGCCGCTGATCAGTGAATTGAGAGTTCACCGTGTGCCTGCCGGGACGGTAGCGGATAGGCCGTGTCTGTGTCGTTCCGCTTCACTCGATCGGATGGCTGACCTGCCGTTCTTCTCCGGATTTCGCATCTGATGCGAGATTCTCGCGCCGGATGCGATCTACGGAGCGTGACGAATTGGCAGGCAACAACAGGGCGGCGCCGGGGGCCGCACGGCTGCACCTGGCGGACGGGGTGCCGCTGCTGCGGCCGGAGGAGCAGGTCTTCGAAGCGATGCTGGACGGCTGGCGCAACCAGCAGCTGGCGCGGAACCTAGCGCTGTCGACCATCAACGGCCGTGAGCGGAAGGTGCGGGCATTCGCCACCCATGCGGACGCCTTCCCCTGGAGCTGGTCCTCGACGCTGGCGGACGAGTGGTTCGGCGACCTGCGGGCGGTCCGCGGCTGCGTCCGCTCGACGCTGCGCGGCTACCAGGAGGCGGTGCGGCTGTTCTGCGACTACGCCACCGACCCCGCCTACGACTGGGCGGCCGAGTGCGAGCGCCGGTTCGGCACCCATCCGATCCAGGTGCGCCACGAGTGGAACACCGCCGTGCACATGCAGGAGTGCGAGGCCGAGTCCCCGAAACGGGCCTTCACCCGGGACGAGTTGCAGGCGTTCTTCGACCACGCCGACGATGAGGTCACCCGGGTCCGCGGACGCGGCCGCAAGGGATGGCTGCCTGCCTTCCGCGACGCGATGCTGTTCAAGACCGCGTACGCCTACGGGCTGCGGCGCAACGAGACGCGGATGCTGGATGTCGCCGACTTCGGCCGCAACCCCGAGGGGACGGAGTTCGGCGAGTACGGCGTCTGCTACGTCCGCCACGGCAAGGCCAAGAAGGGCTCACCCCCCAAACGCCGCAGCGTACTGACCGTATGGGAGTGGTCCGCCGAGATCCTCGACCAGTGGACGAGTGAAGTGCGGCCCGCCATGCGCCACACGGACGGATCCGCCCTGTGGCCGTCCGAGCGCGGACAGCGGGTCGGCCTACAACGGCTGGACTCCCGCTTCGCCGCCTACCGCGACGACCTCGGCCTGGACCCGGTCCTGGACTTTCACTCGCTACGAAGGTCCTACGTCACCCACCTGATCGAAGACGGCTGGGACGCCCTATTTGTCCAGCAGCAGGCCGGCCACGACCATGCCAGCACGACCTCGATCTTCACCTGTGTCTCCTCCGACTTCCGCACCCGCACGCTGCGGCGGGCGCTGGACGCCACGGTCGAGGCCGCGCTCAAACCCGTCAGGAGGGCGTGATGCAACGCCAGGTCAGCTACCAGTGGCGGCTGCGGGAGCGGATGGCCGCTGCCGGTATGTTCACGACCAGCGAGCTGGCCCCGCCGCTGGCCGAGCGGGGCATCAACCTGTCGCTCTCCCAGGTCCACCGGCTGGTCACCGGCACCCCCGAGCGGCTGTCGCTGCCGGTGCTGGCCGCACTCTGCGACATCTTCGAGTGCACCCCGGCCGACCTGATCGCCACCAAGGCCGAGAACGCTGCCATCCGCAAGGTCGCCACCGGCGACGCAGTCGTCGACCTGTCGGCGGTCCGTCCCAAGCGCGCCCGGATCCGGCCCGAAGGGTGAGCCGCACCCGAGTGCCGGCGAGCGCGCGGTTCTGCGCCCGCTGCGGCCGGGCGGTGCGGCCCGAGACGAACCACTGGCCTGAGGGCTACATCTGCCAAAGCTGCATGATCAGAGCCCTGGAGACCTACGGAACGTGCGTCGGCTGTGGCGTCGTTCGGCTCACCTCTGGCCTCGCGCCGGACGGCGGCAAGCTCTGCACTGACTGCGCAGGCGGGCTCGGTGACTTCACCTGCGAACGCTGCGGCCAGGAAGCCAGGCGCTACCGGCGCGGGATCTGCGGCCGATGCGTTCTGACCGAACGTCTCCATGACTTACTCGACGACGGCTCCGGCTCCGTCCGCACCGAACTGCTCCCGTTGTTCGATGCCCTGCGACAGATACGCCGCCCCTGGGGCGGACTGACCTGGACGAGTCATTCCCACGTCCAGCGCAACCTGCGGGCCCTGGCCCGCGGCGAAGTCCCGCTCACCCACGACGGACTGAGCCAGCTCACTCCCTGGCGATCGGTCACCTACCTGCGCGACCTGCTCATGCACAGTGGTGTCCTGCCCCCGGCCGACCGGCAGCTGCTGCTGTTCCAGCGGTGGCTTGCCGAGAAACTGCCCGCCATCGAAGGCCCCGGGCCTCGGCGCCTGCTGGAGCTCTTCGCCACCTGGCACGTCCAGCGCCGCCTGGCCGACCGCTGCCCGCTCACCAGCAAGCAGATCCACCAGGCCCGCAACGAGATCCACCTCGCGGCCGCCTTCCTCGCCCACCTCGCCGAGCGCGGACGAACCCTCGCCGACCGCACGCAGGCCGATGTCGATGACTGGTACGCAGGCGGCTACACCGCCCGGCGCCTCACCCATGCCTTCCTGCGATGGGCGATGCGGTCCGACCACATGCCCACAGTCACCATTCCGCATCGCTCCACCAGCAACCCAACCCCGCTCGCTCAGCACCAACGGCTCACCCTGCTCCGGCAGGCCGTCAGCTGCGGCGACATCCCTCTCCAGGACCGTGTGGCCGCCACACTCGTCCTCCTCTACGCGCAGCCGCTCACCCGGATCGCACGGCTCACCACCGCCGATGTTCTCCGTGAGGACGGCGAGGTCCAGATCCGGCTCGGCGACCCACCGTCGCCCGTCCCTGAGCCCTTCGCCAGCGTGCTGCTGGACTACCTGGGCCAGCGGCCGAACACCATGACCGCAACCAATCCGGGTGCCCTATGGCTCTTTCCAGGCCGCCGGGCCGGACAGCCCATGACTCCGGACACCCTCGAAATCCGCCTCCGCAACCTGGGCTTCCCCACCCAGCGAGGACGCACGTCGGCGATCCGCCACCTCGTGCTCCAGGCCCCCGCCCCCGTGGTCGCCCGCATGCTCGGCTACCACGACGACACGACCGCCCAACTCGCCGCCGAGGCCGGAGGAACCTGGAAACGCTATGCCCCCGGAGATCACGCGCGGTGACCCGTGCTCAGCGACGCATGCGGGAAGCCGGTCACGCACGACCTTCGTCGCCCGGCAGGTACGCTCCCGCACGCGCCGCAGCTGCGGCGGCCTCGGCAGCCTGGTCTGCGGCGGCTTCGTCGAGGTGGTCGCCGGTGGTCAACAGGCGGTAGTAGAGCGGGGCGGAGACAGCACGGATCACCTCGCGGACATCGGTGCCCTCAGGCACCTCACCCCGGTCGATGGCCTGCTGGACGCAAGGCGCCCACTCCTTGATGCGGATGTCGTAGAAGCGATGCAGGGCCTCGGCCGTCTTCGCCTCACAGGTGGCGGCCGCGATCACTGCCTTGAACAGCGCCCCCTGCCGCGGGTCGGCCAAGGTGCGCTGCACGAGCCGGGCATTGGCCTTGAGGTCGCCGAGCAGCGAGCCGGTCTCGGTCCGTGGCAGTGACTGCTCGGCCATGTCCATCAGCAGGTCGGCCACCAGGCTGGTCACCGTTCCCCAGCGGCGGTAGACGGTGGTCTTGCCCACCTCGGCACGGCGCGCGATGTCGGCGAGGTCCAGGTGGGCAAAGCCATGCTCCGCCAAAGCGTCCCCAGCCGCTTGCAGCACCGACGCCCGCACCCGCGCCGTGCGCCCTCCAGGACGGACGGTTCCCGGATCTGCACCCTCAAACCCCATAACGGGACTCCAGTTTCGTTAATCGCTCGCACCTGCTACGTTGAGGCCCACGCTAACGGAACTTCAAGCCCATTAGCCAGATCGGGCGACAAGAGAGGAACAGCCATGGAATACAGGCGGCTGGGTGCATCCGGACTCAGGGTCCCGGCACTGAGCTTCGGCGCCGGCACCTTCGGCGGCCAAGGGCCGCTGTTCGGCGCCTGGGGCAACACCGATGCGCACGAAGCACGCCGTCTCGTGGACATCTGTCTCGACGCCGGGATCACGATGTTCGACACCGCCGACGTCTATTCCAGTGGGGCCTCTGAGGAGGTGCTGGGCGAAGCGATCAAAGGCCGCAGGGACCAGGTGATCGTGTCCACCAAGACCAGCCTGCCGATGGGTGACGGCCCAGGCGATGCGGGCTCCTCCCGTTCGCGTCTGATCACCGCATGCGAGGACGCCCTGCGCCGACTGGGCACCGACTACATCGATCTGTTCCAGCTGCACGCCTTTGACGCCGGCACGCCGATCGAGGAAGTCCTGTCCACGCTCGACGATCTCGTACGAGCAGGGAAGGTCCGCTATCTCGGCATCTCCAACTTCTCCGGCTGGCAGGCGATGAAGTCCCTCGCGATCGCGGAGAGGTACGGCCACCCGCGCTATGTCACACATCAGGTCTACTACTCCCTCATCGGCCGCGACTACGAATGGGAGCTGATGCCCCTCGGGCTCGATCAGGGCCTTGGAGCCCTCGTCTGGAGCCCGCTTGGCTGGGGACGGCTCACCGGCAACGTCCGCCGCGGCCAGCCGCTACCGGCCAACAGCCGACTGCACGACACCGCGGACTACGGCCCGCCGGTCGAGGACGAACACCTCTACCGCGTCGTCGACGCCCTCGACGAGATCGCGCAGGAGACCGGCAAAAGCATTCCGCAGATCGCCATCAACTGGCTGCTGCAGCGACCGACCGTCTCCTCCGTCATCATCGGCGCCCGCGACGAGAACCAGCTTCGCCAGAACCTCGGTGCCGTCGGCTGGACGCTCACGCCCGGCCAGACGGCGAAACTCGATGCGGCGAGCGGCAAGACGGCGCCCTACCCGTACTTCCCTTACCAGCGCCAGGAAGGCTTCGCCCGCCTCAACCCACCAGTTGTCGCAGCTCCGCCTGCTACATGACATCGGCGTCAAGTAACTGACGCGCATAGCCGCGCGTCCCAGACTCGGACTGGGAGGTGCTGCCTCGCCCAACGCCTGCCCGGGGCCTGGACAGCTGCGGTGACAGCCTCTCCCTCTGTCCACCACCCCGTCGGCACGAACACAGACGGTCACCAGGGAACCTCACGCACAGAGGAATATGCGACAGCCGAATACGCGAGGTCGCCAGTGCTGCACACCATGGGCGCTCCGCTCGGCGCGCGTTTCGGATCCCCAGCCTGGAAGCACCGGGGCGCGGGTTTTCACTTTTCTGGGCAGCTTGTTCGGTTGATGGGTGTGCTGCCTGTCCGGCGCCACAGCTTCTCGTACCTACCGCCGCACGCCTGGCACTGGGCTTGGAAGAGGGCGGCTGCCGGGCCCATCGTCTCACCGGGCTCGGCCCGGTACTCGATTTCGCGAACTTCATCAAGCAGATGCGCATCAAGGACAAGGATGCGTACTGGCTGGATACGCGCATGGACGACGGCGGCACCTGCCGTTACGGTGTCGGCGGCGGTCAGCCCGTGATCTGCGAACTCGTCGCGCAGTAACACCCCAGAGCCAACACGCTTCGGCCCGTCAGGGTGGGGGCCGAAGCCGTTGTGCAGGCGCGTACGGCTCAAGGAGCGAGGAGATGGACGGCGGGGAGGTTCCCGGCCTGTGCGGCATCCTGGTCGATGCTCAGCCCCGTGTACGCGCCCAGCGCGGTGAACACCAGGGTGGGCAGGCGCGCGCCGTGCTGTTCGTAATAGGCGGTTACCTCGTCGGCGGTGGCGTCGGGGATGGAGGGGAAGACGGCACCGGCGGCGGTGAGCGCCGCATCCAATGCCGACTCGTGGCCGGTGGTGGTGCCGAACTCTGCGCGCCGTATCACCTCGTCGCCTTCGACGTGCAGGATCGCGGCGGGCGGGCTGTACAGGTTCCGGCTGGCGCACAGGATCTCTTCACCCGGGCCGGGCCGCATCGAGGGGACACGGCGCAAGCCGGTTGCCCAGGTCGCGGCGTGGTCGTTCTCCAGCACGTACGTCCACTCACCCTCGCTGCCGTACATCGCGAAGGCGTAGCGGGTGGGGTCGTGGCCGGGCGGGGTGGGCTGGCTACGCAGTTCGGCCAGCGGGGTGCGGACGGCGAGCTGATCGAGGTCGGCCCCGAGGTTGATGAGGAACTCGTCAGGGTCGACGCCTCGGGCGAGGGTGAGGGAGATGCCGCCGCGCATTCCGGGGACGGGCGTGGCGGTGTGGGCGTGGGCGCCTATCCAGGTGAGGCCGTTGGTCATGGAGGGGGGTCCGTTCGCTGGTGGGGTGGGGTGGAGCTTAGCCCCGCGCTTTCATGAAGCGGGCTGTCCGACGGGTGGTCAGGTGAGCGAAAAGTGCCTCTGACCAACAAGAATGAGGATTGTCGAGGTCCTTGTTCCTGCCACCGCCGGAGGCACTTCCCAGGACGCCACCGCGACCTGGAAGAAGACCTTCGGACACCGTCCTCTGATGGCCTTCGTCGGTCACGGAAGCGGCGGGAGCGGTGAGCCGGTGGCCGGCCTGCTCAGGCCAGGCAACGCGGGCAGCAACACCGCCCCAGCCTCGGCCAGGCTGCGTGAACCGGCTGAGCCGCGTCAGCGTCACGGTGCAGCCCGACCAAGGAAGTCTCAAATGACCAGCACGAGATCAGCGGCCCCCTGGTAACTGGCCCCGAGTCGCTGCTGCTCAACTCAACTGGCATCCACAGCGTCGGCGGTGGAACGCTGACTCAGGTTGAATCGAGGAAGCAGGCGTTTGACTTCTTCCGCGCCGGTTTCGATGTAGGTGCCGTCGTTCGCTGCGGTGTCTTCGATGTAGATTTCGTCCGCCAGGAAAGAATCGAGATGAGCGAACTTGGGAGCAAGTTCCTTCAACTCGTCCAGCGGTTCATCCTCGCAGTACTCCTCTTCAATTACCAGGTCTTGGATGCGTAGATGCTCAAGCTGCGGAAGAAGGGGCGAGTTTGCGAGGATGAGAAAATCAGTGGCCTCTTCTGGGTCAAAGTCGGCGTTTCCTAGATCGAGATTCCTGAGCTTCGGGAAACGCTGCGGTGTAAGTTCATCGAGGACGTCGTTCAGGATATGAACGCCATGCACATTCTCGCGGACGTCGACTTCCAGCGAGACAAGACTCGGTGTCGCGGACGGAAACATGGACCTCGTGAATGTGTACCCCCGCATCCGCAGCCGGGTGAGGGTTTCATGCTCGACATCATTAAAGAGGAAACCGCCATCGAGTTCCAGCGTACGCAGTGCGGGAAGCGACCTCCACAGTGTTTCACCTGCCTCTGCGGAAACCACGCCTGTACACATATGATCCTCGGGGTCTATTACCTTGCCCGCTGACGTCTCACTTGGTTCGCAGAGGTATGTGAAGTCATAGCCGTAGTACATACGTTCCAGCCGGGGGCGTTGGCGGCTGGCAAGTGAGATCGCGGAGTGTTCGCCGGAGTGGTGGTAGTCGGTGAGGTGCAGTTCGAGTGTGCGCAGCAGGTGGGTGGCGGGGTGCGCGAGGAGGGTGTCGATCAGTGCGCTTTCCCACTGTTCGGGGTCGGCCGGGTCGATGGTCGCGGTGTGGGGGTGGTCTGTCAGGAGCCGTTCCACCAGGTTTCGGCGTTGCGGCTGAGTGTCTTTGGCCAGGCGGAAGCATGCCTCGTCGATGAAGCCACGGGACCAGGTGAACTGCCAGGAGCCGTCCTTCCGCAGCCCGTCCAGTCCCAGTTGCCGTTCCACCTCCGCGTACGCCGCAGTCAGTCGGGACGGGTCCTCGTCGCCGTGCTCGCGGTGGTGTTCTTGCCGGATAGCCTCTCCCCGCAGATCACCCTCCTGGGTCAGCAGCTCCGCGTAGGCGAGCCATGCCTCCCAGTCATCCGACTCCGGAACGGCTGTGGTACCGAAAAGGCTCATGTCGAGGATTCTCCGGGCTGGCGATGGAAGAAAGGGGCAGCTGGTGCACTGGCCTTGACCCGGAATCTTGGACACGGGCTATGCGGCTTGGGCCAGGGTAGTTGATGTTGTGTCGAGTGCTGTTTCGTAGGCGATGGGACTGCGTTGTCCGAGGCTGGAGTGGCGGCGTCGGGTGTTGTATCGGATTAGCCAGCGGAACAGGTCGAGGCGGGCTTCACGCTCGCAGGCCCAGGCACCGCGCCCTTGGCGGATCTCCCTCTTGTACCGGTGCCGTCGTCCCATTCGGTCAGGAGCCCCGAGCGGCCCTCGTCCTACGCCTCCGGACTGTCATCGAAGTCAGGGGCGGAATGCCACTCGACGGAGCCCTCGCCATGCCGGTATCGGAGATACAAGTACTGGCCGCCTGCCGTCCAGGCATCCCACTGCGACGGGGAGGCAGAGCATGTCTGCACAACCCGCACCAGCTCTCGACCCTCATCTGCATCCATCCGAGGATGGTCACGCACCGGCAGCCCCCTGGCAATCGACTTCAGGCTGCCATCACAGGCACCTCAAGTAGCGGCCAGACACACACCGTCAATGATCGGCCGGACAAGCCCGCTAGATGTTGTCGAGGATTGCTCTCCGACGCTCCTGCGACTCCGCCTCAGTGATCGCGCCGCTCTCCCGCAGACGGTCCAGGACCTCAAGACGCCGGGCTACGTCATCAGCGGAGGTCTCACGCCCGGGGCGCTCCGTCCGCGACTCTTCCTCCCGCTCCTGCTTCTCCACCTTTGCCTGGAGGTGCTCGGCCAGGAGACTGCCGGAACGCGCCGGCACTTCGGCGACTGTCAGGCCCGCGTCGACCGGCCACTTGATGCTGAGTCTTCCATCCGCCCACGTCACGGAAGAGATGACACTCACGGGAGTCGTGGACTGGAACGCGAGCATCGCGGCCTTGGCGTAGATCACCCGGGAACTGGTCACCGCGACGAGGCCCTTCCGTGGGCCGAGGGAGCCGAGCGCCCGTCCCACGGTCAGGACCTCGACAGCCTCCTGAGGCCACATGAGCAGTTCCAGGTTGCGGATGTTCTTCCGTGTCCAGCGCGTGTCGTCCAGATCCGTCGCCCGTTCCAGAGCGGACGCGAAGTCCGACCGGTATCTCCCGCTCACGACGCCCACGGAGCCCCCCTCTTCGCAGATTCCGCTCCGACCCTAACGTCACAGTCTGGATCGTCCGGCCGTCGTCTGGTGATCCGTCCACCGCACAGCACGGAATACTCCGATGCATTTGCCCATACTTGGGGCGGTAGCGTGGGCAGAATCCGCCTCCGGCGTCCCCAGAAGTGCAGGTGGGCGACAGTAGTCCCCGTGCGAGCGGGGGTGGTCCGCTCGAAGTGCTCGGAGCCGCTGAAGCCGGGGTAGTCCCCGCGCGAGCAGGCGAGGTGGGCTGCCGCACCTTCTCCCAGTCACCCAGGGTGAGCAGGTCTTGACTCGCCCTACGGGCGGGGCGACCGTGTGGTGCAGGGGGCTGATACTGGTGGGCTCGCCTATTCAACTGTCGCCAGTTCCGCCTGGGGCCCAGCCTGCTGGTGACCGTACGTGGTCGTCGGCGTAGCGACTCCAGTCTTCTCCGACCTCGGATGCGAGGCGGGTCGCGATGACGTCGTGGTAGCCGAGGGCGTCGACGACGACGGGGCGGGCATCTCCAGGACCCACTGGGGCGGATCGCTCCGGTCCGGGCGGCGGCTGTGGGGACGCCGAGGTCGTTGAGCTGACCGGAGAGGGCAGCCGTTCTTCACGGTGGCGTCGGCGAGGGCGAGCCAGGCCGACATCGACGCCGCGGGCTCAACGAGTCACCCCGGCAGGTCGCGACACCTGGTTGCGGCACTAACCTGCAGTGGTGACCGGGACCGAGCTGGATGAGTTGATCGTTGCCGACGGCGCGGCGCTGCGCGCGTGGCTGCTGGACAACCACACCGCCTCTCCTGGCGTGTGGCTCGCCCTGACCAGGAAGGGCGGCACCGTTACCACGCTGACCTGGCAGCAGGCGGTCGACGAGGCACTGTGCTTCGGCTGGATCGACGGGCAGGCCCGCAAGCGCGACGAGGAGAGCTCTTGGCGGCGGTTCACCCCGCGCCGGCCCCGCAGCGTCTGGTCCCAGCGCAACGTCGCCAACGTGGCCCGGTTGGAGGCGGCTGGCCTGATGCAGCCCGTCGGCCGCGCCGCGGTCGACGCCGCGAAGGCCGACGGGCGGTGGACGGCCGCCTATGCGCCGTCATCGGAAGCGGAGGTGCCGGCCGACCTGCGCGTCGCGATCGCCGCCGACCCAGCGGCGCAGGCGATGTTCGAGGTACTCACCAAGACCAACCGCTTCGCCCTCATCAGCCGGGTCAATGCCGTCAAGCGGGCCGAGACGCGAACCCGGAAGATCGCCGAGTGCATGGCGATGCTGGCCCGGCACGAGACGATCCACCCGCAGAGAGCCAGGCCAGAGGACCCGCCGGCGTTGTGACCGGGCTCCTGCCGGAACGGACAAACCCAGCCTATTGAGCGGAACTTTTCTCGAAGCCCTGCCTTGTCCGCTTCAAGAAGCCCTGCCTTGTCCGCTTCAAGACGGGTGAAGGTCTCCGCTGGTGCGCGGTCGGCCGTAGCGTTCGACGAGGGCGTTGCCGATCGAGGCCAGGCGGTCTCGGACCTCCGGAGGGCCGGTCACCTCGACCCATCCGACCAGCCCGGAGAGCTCGCCGGCGAGGATGGACTCATTGGGGCCGCGGATCACGACCTCGATGCGGCCATCGGTCGTGGAACCTCCCACGTCGAGCCGGTCGCCGAGCGCCATCCGGAGTATGCCTATCCCGTCGGGTGTGCATACCGCCTGGACCTCCAGCGGCGTTCGTCTGCGATCGACCTCTTCGGCGATCTCATTCCAGCTCTCGGCGAGGTCGAAGTCCCCGGGGCGGTGCACAGGGTCGCCGGTCGGGTCGGCGGACAACACGCGGTCGATCCGGAAGACCCGTCGGCCGGTCTCGGTGTGGGAGACGAGGTACCACACAGGACCTTTGGCGACGATGCCCAGCGGGTGGACGGTTCTCCGGGTTTCGACGCCTTTGCTGTCGACGTAGCCGAGCGACACCTGGACGCCGCTGATCACCGCGTCCTGGAGTTCGTCGAGGAAGCGAGGCGGCCGGTGCTCGATCCGGCTCGCCCCCCATCGCTGCGGGTCTACGACCAGCGACGCCGCCGCTGCCTCGGCCTGCACCTGGAAGGGCTTC
The DNA here is from genome assembly GCF_040652095.1 of Streptomyces sp. NPDC048290. Lineage (NCBI taxonomy): Bacteria > Bacillati > Actinomycetota > Actinomycetes > Kitasatosporales > Streptomycetaceae > Streptomyces > Streptomyces sp. NPDC048290. The sequence continues at coordinate 56,927 of NZ_JBEZLM010000035.1, read as the reverse complement.
GGTAGAGCATGGACGAGCTTGCGCAGAGCTGCCTTCATCGCCGGCGTCGCATCCGAGGCCGGACCGACAGCCAGGAACAGGGCGCGTGCCTCACTGGCGGTCAACCCGGACAGGTCGGTACGAGCACCGCCCACCAGGCGCCAGCCGCCGCCTCGGCCCTGTACGGAGTACACGGGCACCCCGGCCATGGCCAGGGCGTCGAGGTCACGGCGGGCGGTGCGCTCGGAGACGTCCAGCTCTCGGGAGACCTCCGCGGCTGTCACCTGCTCGCGCCGTTGGAGCAAGAGGAGTATGGCCACCAGCCGATCGGATCGCATACTGACAAAACTCTCATAAAAAGCGGTCATGGGATGACCGGTTTGCGGAGCAAGATGGCGACATGGCCTCATCGAGGAGGTCGACTGCCAGCGAACGCCCCAGAGAGGAAATGCAGTGTTCAATCAAGCAGAATTTCCCGAGCCCTCCCTCATCCAGGTCAATGGTGTGGAGCTCGAAGTCTTCGAGGCAGGCCGGGAGAACAAGGGCAAGCCCATCGTGCTCTGCCACGGCTGGCCGGAGCACGCCTTCTCCTGGCGTCATCTGATGCCCGTCGTCGCAGCGGCCGGCTACCACGTCATCGCACCGAACCAGCGGGGCTATGGCAACTCATCCCGCCCGACCGAGGTGACGGACTACGACATCGAACACCTGACGGGTGACCTCGTCGCGCTCCTGGACCACTATGGCTACGAGGACGCCACCTTCGTCGGCCATGACTGGGGTGCGTTCGTCGTCTGGGGACTGACCCTGTTGCACCCCGACCGGGTGAACAAGCTGATCAACCTGAGCCTGCCTTACCAGGAGCGCGGAGAAACGCCGTGGATCGAGGTCATGGAAACCTTCCTCGGCGGCGACTTCTACTTCGTCCACTTCAACCGGCAGCCGGGCGTTGCGGACGCCGCATTTGATGCCAACACCTCCCAGTTCCTCCGCAACCTCTACCGGAAGAACGTGCCCCCAGCACCCCCTGAGCCGGGCATGGCATTTATCAACCTCGCCGAGGCGGAAACACCACTCGGTGAGCCCATCATGAGCGACAGCGACCTGGCCGTCTACGTCTCCGCGTTCGAGACGTCTGGATTTACGGGCGGCATCAACTGGTACAGGAACCTCGACCGCAACTGGCACCAGCTGGCGGACGCGGACCCGATCATCAAGCAGCCCACCCTCATGGTCTACGGCGACCAGGACTTCGCGATCCCGAGATTCGAAAGACTGGCAGAGTTCGTGCCCAACGTGGAAGTGGTCGGCCTGGACTGCGGTCACTGGATCCAGGAGGAAATGCCAGAAGAAACCAACCAGGTGATTTCGGAATGGCTGGAACGGCAGGGCTAGTGTCCTGTGATCCGGTTCGCATCACCTGAAGGCCGAGTTCTCGCATCACACCGATGACAAATGGGCTTGCGAAATCAACTCTCGCCGGTTGTTTTGGGTGCCCAGCCGACAGGTGACCTTCCGTGGTCTCCGGCGGCGTATCGGCTCCAGGTGCCGCCGGTCTCGTTGCGGAGGCGACTGGTGGTCTTGTCGTGGTAGCCGAGAGCGTCCGCAACGACAGGTGCGGGCAGTTCGAGGAGTTGCTGTCGGATGGCGGCGACGCGGGCGGCGGCGATCGGGATTCCGACCTCGTTCAGGAGCGTGGACAGGTGGTTGGGGCCGAGCGGCTGGCCGGTCCGGCGGCCGGGGAAGAGCCAGCGGGGCGTCGGGGTGGTCGCGGTGTTCATGTTGCCGCGGTTCGTGAGGTGCTCCAGCAGCAGGGCGGCGACCGGCGCGGGAACGGGTGAGGGTGGCTCGCCGAGTCGTAGCAGCACTGCGTCGCCGTCGCGGATGACGTCGTCGAGGGTGAGTCGGATGACGCGGCTCAGCGGTTGTGCGTAGAGGAGAACGATGACTCCGGCGACGCGGAGTCGCATCGGTATCTCCGTGTCAGTCAAGAGCCTGCCGAGGGCGGCGAGGCGTTCGTCTTCGCTCAGTGTGGGCCGGCGGGTGATTTTCATCGCGGGGATGGACAGGGAACGTTGACAGTGCCGTCCCTGCATGGCCCAGTTGAGGAAGCCTCTCAGCCGGGTGCGGGCGTGCTCGGCGTGCTCGGCGAACCAGGCGTCGGTGTCGACCTGGCCGCATGACGCGAGGGTGGTGTTCCGCTCGTCGAGCCATTGCAGGAAGGCGGTCGCGTACTTGATCTGTTCGCCGGCGAAGCGACGGATGCTGGGTGTGATGTGGCTCCGCTCGGCTCGGGCCCGTAGTCCGGGGAGGACGTGCCAGGTCGCGAAGAGCTTGATCGTCTTGGTGTGCTCGGGTTCGGCGATGTCGGCGAGATGGCCGGGGAGCCAGCGCTGGAAAGAACAGATGTGCTTGTCGACCGCGGGCAGGACTCCGCAGGCCATGAGGAGTTCTTCCAGGTGGGAGGCTGCCCGCCAGGGCTGGAGTTCGTGGAACGCGTCGTGGGTCAGCAGAATCTCGCCGAGGCCAAGCTGGCGAAGCAGTCGCGAGCCGTTGCCCAGCTGCCCGCGACGCATGTCCAGCCAGGCCAGTCCGCTTCCGGGCTTGTCCATCGTCACCAGCAGGTCGAGCAGCGGTACCAGCGGGGGACGGACGCGGCCCGTGCCGTCGTCGAGGAGTGCGGTGAGCCGGTCGGTGAGCGTGCAGCGTTCGCAGAGCCGACCGCGCAGGAGCTTGCCCTCGAAGCCGCAGCGTGAGCAGTCGAAAGTCTGGGAGAAGCCGGCGCAGGTGGTGCAGATCACGGCCCCATCACCAGGACGGAGCCCAGGAAGGACCCGGCCCTCGCCGCATCCCGGGCAGATCCCCCGTGTCCGGACATCTCGGTCCAAACAGGTCCGGCAGACGTATCCGTCCGGCCAGGTGCCGGCCTTGTGTCTGCGGAGACCGCATCGGCAGCAATCGGCCATGAACCAGCGCTCGTACTGTTCGTCGGTGGCGTAGGGGCCATGACCTGCAACGACAGGCGTTCAGGGGTGCCGGAGACCAGACGGTGCACCTGGGAGGCGGAGAGGTCGATGCCGCGTTCGCGCAGCAGCGGCACCAGTTCGGTGGCGGTGAAGATCTGGTGCTGGGCCATGACCTCGCGCAGTCGCCAGGTGTAGCCGACCTTGCGTTTCATGCTTGCCTCCCGGTCTGGGTCTGGAGGGCGGCGGCGATGGTGGAGTCCAGATGCCGCCCGCCGCAGAGTGCGGGTACGGAAGTCGGAGGACACGCAGGTGTAGAGCGAGGTGGTGCTGGCGTGTTCGTGGCCGACCTGCTCCTGGACGAAGCACGGGTCCCAGCCGTCCTCGATCAGGTGGGTGACGTAGGACCTGCGGACGGAGTGGAAGTCGAGTCCGTCGTCCAGGCCGAGGGCCTTGCGGTGGGCGATGAAGCAGGAGTTGAGGCGCTGGCATCCGATCCGCAGGCCCCGTTCGGAGGGCCAGGCCGCCGGGTTGTTGTCAGTGCCGAACAGCGGGCGGACCTCGGTGAACCACTCGTCCAGGACGTCCGGAGTCCAGTCGAACACGGTCAGCACCCCGCAGCGTTTGGGCGGCGAGTCCTTCTTGGCCTTGCCGAACCGGACCTGGCAGCGGCCGTACTGGCCGAACTCGCCACCGTGCGGGTTGCGGCCGAAGTCAGCGGCGTCGAGCATGCGCGTCTCGTTGCGCCGCGTCCCATAGGCGTAGGCGGTCTTGAACAGGGTCGCGTCGCGGAAGGCGGGCAGCCAGCCCTTGCGGCCGAAGGCCCGGATCCGGGCAACCTCGTCGTCGCAGTGTGCGAAGAAGGCGTGCAGCTCAGCCTTGGTGAACGCGCGCTTCTTCGCGTCCGCCTCGTTGTCCAGGACGTGCACCGCGGTGTTCCACTCGTGCACCACCGGCACCGGATGAGTGCCGAACCGCTCCTCGCAGGTGGCCGTCCACTCGTAGAGCGGATCGGTAATGAAGTGGCAGAACGCCCGCACGGCCTCGGAGTACGAGCGGATCGTCGAGCGCTTCAGATCCCGCAGGGAGCGCAGGTCACCGAGCCACTCGTCGACCATCGCCGGCGTCCACAGCCACGGGTAGGCGTTCACGTAGGCCGCGAATGCCTTCACCGTGTTCTCCCGGCCCTCCACGGTTGTCCGGGCCAGATTTCGGGCGAGGTGCTGGTTGGCGAAGCCGGTCAGCATCGCCGCGAGGACCTGTTCCTCCGGCCGCAGCAGAGGCACCCCGTCGACCAGATGCAGCCCCGCCGCCCCCGGCACCGGCCCGTTGAACCTCACCATTCCGCCGCCCTCCGTCACTCGCATCCGGTGCGAGAAGACCGCATCCGATGCAATTGGCGGCGCTCGGACCAGCGGTACAGCCTTGGCGCCAAGGGGTTGATCTTGGTCGCCTGGCACAGGCCGAAGTGACGTCAGCCCGCGAACAACTGCCGGAGAGGAGACGAACCTCCCGGCCACGAGGTCGTGGACTCAGCGGCCCTCAGAGCTGCCCACGGGATGCCGCACACGCGTGCTCGGCGCGTCTGACACCGGCTGTGCGCCGAAGATCAGCGGCGGGGTGCGGGACGGGGAGCCTGACCCGCCCCGCACCCCGGCGTGTCGGCCGCGTTCACGCCGCCGTACCGGCTGTGTTCACGCGGCTGTGCGGGCTGCCGCTACTTCCAGGGGAAATCCCCCTGCTGGAGGACCTTGTCCTGGTTCTTGATGGACCCCTCGACCCCCGGAAGGATTGCCTTCATCGCAGGCACGCGGGCCTGACCCTGGGCCTCACGTAGCCGCCGCCCTCCCTGGCCAGGACCACGCCGCGTTCCTTGGCAGTCTGGCTGAAGGCGGGGCCGGCGTCGGCGTCGGCGAACAGCTTATTGACCGTGCCGGTGAAGGACTTCAGTTCCCCGGGGCCGTCGGCGGAGCCGGGAGACTCGGTGGCCGTGCCCGTGATCATCCCGCCGCTGGCCAGGAGGGCGCCTTCCACCCACCAGGGGGTGAGCATGACAAAGAACACGCCTTCCCGACTGAGGACGGGCATGCCCGTACCGGGCGCGGCGACCTTGGTCGCAGGAACCACCGTGACGTTTGAGGACCCCGGCCACCGACTGGCCCGCGGTCCGTCCGGCGGCGTACTGCAGGGTCTGTTCCAGGTCGCCCTGGTCCGCGACCTCGCCGGGCCCGCGGTAGATGCGGCGTACCGGTTCCTGGGCCGCGGCTCCCACGAGGACCTTGCCGCCCGCACCGGTACTGGCCACCGCCGGCTCGTCGAGGAGTACGTTCCCGTCACCCGTGACTACGATCAGATCGTTGGTCAGCACTACAGCAATGAGTTGCACCCAGCGCTCCGGCGAGATGCAGTCGACGCTCCGTCCAGTCCAGGCAGTTCCGTACCAGGGGACGCCGGGCTCCTGGGGGCTGCCCGTATCCCAGGGCATCGGCCAGCCATGCCCGGCCTGCCGCGGTGACGGCAACCCCGGAGTCGGTAGCGACCAACCCTCGCGCGACCATTGCGTCTGCCAGGCCACGCCCAACTGCCCCGCCAGATGGTCGTAGCAGGTGCGGGCGCGGGCTTCGGCGCTGAGGCGCACCGATTCGCGCGGATTCCGCGGACGGGGGGTGTCCGAGGCGTACGAGGCGAGGGTCTCGACGAGGGCGGCCGCCTCCGGGCCCGCCAGCCGAACGTGGCGGTGCCGGCCCTGACGCTCCTCGGTCAGCACCCGGCCCTCGATGAGGTGGGAAAGCTGCTCGCTTGCTGTGGAGGGTCGCACCCCTGCATGTCGGGCGAGCTCGCGCGCCGTCCAGGCCCGTCCGTCCAGCAGCGCCTGGCAGAAGACCGCCCGGGTGCGGTCGGCGAACAGGCCGGCGGTCTCGGCGAGTGAAGGCATGCCGTCATGATGGCGCAGGGATGCTTCGGGCGGCGCCGAACTGTCCCGCACCTAGCGTCAGGGACATGACTCACCTGGTGCATGAATTCAACCGCTATGCGGACGTACGGACGGCCCTTGCCGACCCGGCCCTGGTCCCGGAGCTGCCGGAGGCGGACAGCGGTCCCGCTGGGGCGAGTGTGGCGTGGCTGCGGGCCACCGTGGCCCGGTTCAGTTCCGGTGAGACACATCGGCGGCGCAGAGCCATCGTGGAGGCCGAACTCGCCCGGTTGGAGCCCGCCGCGCTACGGCAGGCAGTGACGGCTGTCGCCGAGTGCGAGATCCGGGTGCGGGTGGTCCATGCCCTCGCCGAGGCCCTGGGGATGCGGAAGCCCAAGGTGGTCGCGGAGGCGGTGAACGTCGTGGCCGAGGCCTACTTCGAGGGTGAGAACCCGGCCGCGGACGAGGCCGTGGCACGACTGGTGGCGCAGTTGGTGTCGGAGAACGCGGACGGGGCCGCCTTGGAAGCCGCCGCCAACCGCATCGGGCTGCTGGTGCAGGCGTGCGCGGCGACGGCGGCGCTGGTCGAGGCCGCGGCCGCGGCCGGCGGTGACGCGCCGCTGGCGCGGGTGCTCCGGGAGGCTCCACCGGTGCGAACCATGCGACGCGTCGCCGTCCGCGCCACCCGTGTCGCCGGACGGGAGGTCGCCGAGGGCGACGTGGTGCTCTTGGATCTGGCGGCCACGCAGCGTACGCATCCCGTGCCACTCACTTTCGGCGCACCGCCCCGGGTCTGCCCCGGCAGGGCGCATGCTCTCGCCCTGGCCGACGGCCTGCTCCAGCGTCCGCTGACCGCATTCGCGCATCTGCACCACCGGGCCACCCCGCTGCTGCTGCCCAACGCCTGGGACTATGCTTCCGCCGCCGCCTTGGCCGCACAGGGCTTCGACGCGATCGGCACCACCAGCCTGGGCGTGGCCGCAACCCTTGGCCTGCCGGACGGGGCAGCCGCCACTGCGGAGGCGACCGTGGCGCTGGCCCGCCAGCTCGGACGGGGCGCCTTCCTGTTCACCGTCGATGCCGAAGGTGGCTTCAGCGACGACCCGAAGGAAGTGGCCGAGCTCGCCCGAAGGCTGCACGACGCCGGCGCCGCGGGCATCAACCTCGAAGACGGCCGCCCAGGTGGCACCCTTGCCTCCGCCGAGCTACACGCCGCGAAGATCGCCGCCGTCAAAGCCGCCGTACCCGGACTGTTCGTGAACGCCCGCACCGACACCCACTGGCTCGGACGCCAGGAAGAGGAAACCGCAGAGCGCCTCGCGGTCTACGAACAGGCCGGGGCGGATGGGGTGTTCGTGCCGGGTCTGTCGGATCAGGACCGGATCGCCGCACTGACAGCAACCCTCCTCGTGCCGCTGAACATCCTGTACGCGCCGACCGGCCCGAACCTCACCGAGCTGGCCGCGTTGGGCGTGCGCAGGATCAGCCTCGGCTCGCTGCTCTACCGCAGAGCCCTGGCGGCGGCCGTAACCACCGCGACCGACATCCGCGACGGCCGACCGACGGACCTCAGCGCCCCCTCCTACACCGAGGTACAGGCGACTTCGGTAATCCGTGCAGCCGACTTCGGAAACTGACAGATCGGGCGCGAGATCCATGCCCGGACCCTCTCAGAACTGTCTCCCGAAACGCGGGAGTTTCGAGAGGGCTTCTGCGAACGGCGACCTGCGGGAACAGGCTCCGCCCGGGGCTGTTCTCAGAACTCTCGCATCCGGTCATTCGTGAGACGCGAGCATGCACACATTCACGGCCGAGCGGCTCTAGGTGGTGAGGGAAGACCGAAGGGAGTCGTCAGGTGTGGACCGTGGCAGTGTTGGTGGTCGCGAGTGTGGCCTCCGGAGTTGGGGCAGCGTACGCGTACCGGCTCCGAGAAGGAGCACGACTGAGGATGTTGTCCGAAGCAGCGCGCGCGTTCTACCAGGGCGCCACCATGCCGGGCTCGGTCATCATCCGGCTGATCGCGCTGCCCAACCCGATCGGCTCGCGCCCGGCGCGGCGTACGACCGCGGTGGTGCGGCCCGGCTTCTTGGTGGTGGGCGCCGTTCCTCTTCGCCGCCTCCCGGGCCGCGACCAGGGCTTGGCGGGCGAGGTTTCCACGCCCGCCAACTGACGGAGGGGCCCCACTCGGTGCAGGCAGCTCGGGTGCGGCTACGCCAGGATGCCGCCCGCGTTTCGGATCATCTGCTGGAGCACTTTCAGTGTGGTGACGTAGTCGGCGTCATCGATGCCCTGGTGGATGCGGGCCCGGATGGCCGGGGCGTGCTGCTTGAGACCGACACGAGCCTCCTCGCCCGACTCGGTGATCCACAGTCGTCCCCCGGCATCGCGGGTGAGCCAACCGCGCTCCAGCAGAACTTCCGCCTCTGCCTTGAGGTCGTCTTCGGGCCTGACGTAAGAGCTCATGGCCTGCTGAAGTTCAGGGATGGTCATGCCGCGGCCGTCGGGTGAGATGTCGTTCTTCGACAGGTTGCGCAGCAGCCAGAACTGGGGCTGGGTAAAGCCCAGTTCGGCCTGCTGGGACCGGGTGAACGAGATGACGGCCTCGTAGGCCGCTCCGGTCCAGTACGCAGCCGGCTGAGCGGCGAGTTCGCCGTCGGATGTGTGCTGAGTCGTCATGTGCGGTGCCCCCTGGGATGATCGCTGGTGCAAGCACCGTAGAACCTCAAGCAAAGTTGAGGTCAAGATCGATCTCCGTGTTGCCCTCGGCGGTTCCGTGGGGCGGCCCGCAACTACCCACGGTGACAGACCACGAGTATCTGATCCTCGCGGGCCCTGCAGAGCGGTTCCCCCGGCGGCCCGCAGGCATCGACAACCCCTGACGACAAGTACTGGCCTGCCACCGCCGGCCGCTACGTTGACCGCATGAGCTGGGACGTCTTCATCATGCGTCTTCCGCCCGAGGCGGAGTCAATAGACCAGATCGCCGACGACTGGAACCCTCCGGGTCTGGGAACCGGGCGGGAGATCCGCGCGCTCCTCACCGATCTCCTGCCCGGCATCGAGTACACAGCCAGTGGCTGGGGCGACTATGAGGGTCCTGGCTTCTCCATCAGCACACGCGTCAACGAAGCAGATGACGAACCGGTCCGCGGAGTCAGCCTGTTCATCCACGGCGACAGTGACGCAGCAGCTCACGCCGCCCTCGCCCTCGCCGATGCGCTGGACGCACGTGCCTTCGAAACCGGATCGGGAGACTTCCTCACCACGGAGTCGGCACACTCCGCGTTCGACACATGGCGCGCATTCCGTGACCGCGTTCTGGCCCAGCACAATGATCGACGATGAAGGCCGACGGCACCGACGGAACGGCAACCGTGGACTACGCCGAGCGGCGCCGGTACTGCACAGCCGTGGCCGAGGCGCTCACCGATGCCGGCATCCCCCCGACTGAGCGATGGAGCGAGTCCGGCGGCACCGCTTTGTACTGGACGGATGGCGACCCGGCACTGGAACACGGGCCGTGGAGGCATGGGATCGTGGTCTTCTGGGGCACGAACGGTGGCCACCGTGGCTGGGGCTGCGCACCACTGGATGCGAAAGGTGACCCGCTCCTGACCACCGCTACCTGGCTGCCGGTCCACCCCACCGCCGCACCCTCTGTGCTTGCGAATCAGCTGCCACGTCTGTCCGCCGATGGCGTCGCCGCACTGGCCCCCGAAGGCGAGTGACGGCGGAAACGCAAAGCTCCCCGCACCGGGGAGCCCGACAAGTCCGTTGACACTCGCCCCTGCCACCACCACCGCCCACGCCCGCCGTGCAGGCGCCCGGCGACACGAACACCCAGCCGGTGCGTGACGTACTCGCCGCGCTCCCCGTCCAGGACGAGGACCGCACCGGCTACGAACGCAGCAAGCTCCGGCACTGGACCGACGCCGACCGTGACGGCTGCTGCAACATGCGCGCCGAAGTCCTCCCGGACGAGGCCGTCACTCCTCCCGAGCAGGGCGCCAACTGCACCCTGACCGGCGGGTCGTGGTACTCGCCCTACGACGACCTGGTCCTCGGCCAGGCGCGCGCCCTCGACGGCGACCACCTCGTCCCGCTGGCCGAGGCATGGGACTCCGGCGCCTCCGCCTGGAGCCCGGCCGAACGCCATGCCTACGCCAACGACCTCGGTGACGAGCGTTCGCTGATCGCCGTGTCCGCCGCGTCCAACCGGTCCAAGGCCGACCAGGACCCGGCGACCTGGCAGCCCCCGGCCGCCGGATACCGCTGCACCCACGCTATCCACTGGATCGCCGTGAAGACCCGTTTGGCAGCTGACCCTCGACACCGCCGAACAGGCCACCCTCACCGGAGTACTCGGCGCCTGCCCCAACAACCCGATCACCATCACACTCGCCCGCTGAGGCATGGTGCGGTCCGTCGCTACGGGGGATGAACGACGGACCGCACCCCCACCATGCCCCACAACCCGCCACCACACCACGCCCACGACCCGCGCAGAGGTCACGCTGTCTGCTTCTCAGCCCCCGGAGAGAACACCCTCGCCGCGCCGACCGCGCGGTACAGCCGGGACAGGGACAGACCCTGACGCGCTTGAGCGTGTCGCCCCCGCCACGTCGTGTGCGACCAAGACAGACCCGCGATCCGCTTCCCGCCGGTCGCGGTCCGCGCCCACCAAGGTGGAGCCGTGTCCGACGGGTCCCGGGCGACGGTGCCGGCCGCTGCGTCCTCGAACCGGGTCCGGCCGCTCATCTTGCGCAGCGCGTTGTCAGCAGGTGAGGGGGAGGCGGTCCGGTACCTCACGCGGCGCGGCGCCGTCGTCCTCTTCGCGCATCGAGTGCCGCACGGCGGCGTGGATCTCGTGCGTGCCGCCCAGCGGTTGCGTGGGGACGGAGCGTGTCCCTCTCCGAACAGTCCCGGGTGAACAGAGGTCCGGGTCTGCCTGTCTCAGTCGTCCGCGGCCCGTGCCGTGTCTGTCTGCCTGCACGGACCAGTCCGCGCATACCGGGACGGAGGCAATGGCGCCCCTGGTCAGCGGACAGCCCTGCCTGGGCCGGCCGCAACACGGCGACCGGAAGGAGGGCTCGGCAGGGGCCGGAGGTGGGATCGGGCATCCGTCCGGGTGGTGTGCAGGGCCGCGTCGGCAGCCGGACGCCGGGCCGCCGTGCGACGGCGGGCACGATGAGGGGCGGTCCGCTCACGCAGTGCGGCGGGCCGGGCTCTCCAGCCGCCCGCAGTGGGTGGCGGGGGTCGTGGACCAGTGAACGAGGGAGTGTGCGGTGGCTGTTCCTGTGGTGTTCGACCAGCAGTCGGCCGGCTACAGCGTCGAACGTGCCTACTGGCTGGCACGCGCGTCCGACCTGGCCTACAAGGACCAAGCGGTGATCGACAGCCAGGCCAGGACGTGGGGGTTCGACCGGGTGCGGCACCACGAGACGGTGTACACCGCGCCGTTCCCGCTCCAGGACACCCAGGCGTACACCATGGCCGGCCCGGACATGGTGGTCACCGCGTTCCGCGGCACCGAGCCCCAGCAGATCAAGGACTGGCTCACCGACGCCTGCACCCCGCCGTGGCCGGGACCGGGCGGCGTCGGCTACGTCCACTACGGCTTCGCCCAGGCCCTGGACACGATCCTGCCCAGCGTCCGTGACGCGCTGGCCGAGGTGCGTACCGACGGGCAGCGGGTGTACTTCACCGGCCACAGCCTCGGGGGCGCGCTGGCGATGCTCGCCGCGGCCCGCCTGGCGCTGGAGGACCCGCGTCTGGCCGCGGACGGCGTCTACACCTACGGCCAGCCCCGCACCTGCGACCGCCGTCTGGCGGCGGCCTTCGACGAGGGTCTCAAGGACAGGGTGTTCCGCTTCGTCAACAACAACGACATCGTCCCCACCCTTCCCCCGGAACCGGCCTTCACCCATGTCGCGGCCCTGCGCTACATCGACTCCGCGGGCCGCCTGCGCACCACCCCGCCGGGCGTGCTCCCACGCCTGGCCGACCGGGCCGCAGGAGCGACCGCCGACATCTTCGCGCCCGCCTCCGACGGCATCCGCGACCACTTGATGGGCAGCTACCTCACCGCCCTGGAGAAGAACCTCCCCTGACCCGATCCGCTGAGAAGGCGGCGAAGACCTCCCTCGTCGTGCGGCGCCTCATCGCCGAGGGACTGCCGGCGGAGCTGGGCGTTGATGTGCGAGGTCGCCGAAGCAGCCTGCGACGCGCTCGCCACCGGACTCGACACCCCCAGCCTCCAGCAGCGCTAGGACCGCGTCGCGCAGTCGAGCGCACCGCATGGGACTGCTGGGTTTATCCGTCAGCTGAGCCACCAGCGCTGAGACTCGCCCCCGGTGCAGGTCGCGAGGTGGACTAGGCCGTTCGACATCCGGGCGAGGCACGTGCGTGTGATGGCATTGATGATTTTTCGGGGGTTGGACTCACTGATCGTCCATGTTGCCGCCTGGTCCGTTGCCAGACATGGCTTCATGGCTGACTGGCCGTTTCGCGCTGTCAGGCAGAGTCCGCTTCCCTGGTTCCGCAGTGCGGTGTACTCCAGTTCGTCGTCCCAGTACCACTTCTCGTGGCTCGAGGCATTGCACTCGAACACGTGAATGCCGTAGTCCGCCTGGTAGGCCAGGCACGCTTCGACACCGGCGTAGTTGGCAAACCTGGTCCTCAGTGCCTCGGCACCCGCCGGCGGACTTCCGAGACCAACTGCCAGACCTGCGACCACGGCTACAGCCGCCAACCGCTTCCCACTCATTTCACTCTCCGTACACATGCGACTTCGTTATGTGACTAGACGTGTGGGGTGATACCCCTGACTGAGCCCGCCGGAACCCCGTGCCGGGCGCACAGGATCGATCCGCAGGGCACGGACGACTGTCCGGCCCGCCGGGCCGCAGCCAGCGCTGTACGACACGGCGGCTACGTGTCCGGCGAGCTCGGGGGCGACGGCAGCCCCCGGCTCGCGACGCGTCACGCCGTCGGCCGGGAGTTCCCGCGCGCTCGGTGACCCGGGATCGGGCAGAGGCGCGTCTGGAAGGCACTGCCGTGAGCGACCGCTCCTCGTGGGAATCCCGCAAACTTCGCTACTGGGCCCAGTGCAGTGGCCAGTCCCGCCGCACCGGCCTTCGCACCAGCCACCCGGCACCCGCGGCCTCGCCCGCGCAGGCTCGGCTGGTGAGCCTGGTCCTGGGGCAACTGGGAACCTCTCCGGACCTGTACGCCCACCCTCGCTGCATCGCATCCCTCAGCAGCACCGCTACGTCCCTCACCCTGCACCTCGACGGATACATGGGCCACCAGCGGTACTCCTTCCCCGAACACTGTCTGAGCCGCCTGCTCCCAGCGGCTCCCGCACCGGGAAGCGGTGACGACCCGCACGGGATCCCCGGCCTCAGGATGAGCGGCATCGAGGCCGGCGGCGGGCAACTGCACCTGCACACGGTGAAAGACCCTGGGCAGACAGCCACTCTCGGACTCGCGCTGCCCAACGGGTTGCCGGAGGAGTGGGCGGACATCGAGCACCGGCACCGGCGCTGGTGCGCCGACAATGGCCTGCGGCCACTGTGGACGGTCCCACAGCTCGACGGCGTGGAATCCGGGCACGTCAACGCCTACCCCAGCTTCGAAGCCTCACGGGCGCGGCGGACCGCCGTGGGCAGCGGGCTGCTGCGGCGAATCGCGCTCTTCCACACCGCCACCGCCTTCTACAGGGTCCAGTGCTGGGACGACGGCGACAGCTGGAAGATCGACGCCCGCACCGCCCGTCCCCGGGCCCGCTGGCACGACCAGCTCCTGCACCGGCTGTGCCACCCGCGCTGGGGCCTGCCGGTTCGCGTGGGCCACCGGTTCTGCCGCTGCGCCGAACCGGACGCCCCCCCACCAGTGGGGCCGCACCTGCGACTTCTACGTCGACAGCAACACCGGCAACGGCAACGACGACCGCATCCACCTGCGCGTTCATGCCAGCGCCGAAGGACACGACTACGACGGGCAGAGATCGCCACACTGCACCAGGTCGGCGCCGTATCGGACTGGATGAACCGCACCTTTCCCGAGCAAGCAGTCCAACGCCACGACCAGCACCAGCAGAGGCAGGGCAGTGCCGGGCTCGGAACCCCCGGCGGGCACGCCGCAGGCTGCGGCCGGATTGATCACTGACGGACGATCTCCACCCCGTCCGCCGAGGGAGGGCGCCGGGGTGGAGACCGCCGCCGTACGGGCCGCCCGGGGGCCTTCTGGGGCTGGCCGTGCCGGGTGGATCAGGTCTGTGCCATGTCGACGAAGCGGGAACAGTGCAGTTGTGCGGCCACGGTGACCGTGCCGCACCCCGCCCCGGGCATCTGGGCCGCTACCAGACGAACGCTCCGTATACCCAGGCAGCCGACCGCAGCGTGCCCTCGATCGTAAACCCCGCCCTCTTCGCCGCCGCGATCATCGCAGGGTTGTCCGCGAGGTATCAGCCTGAAGTCTGTGCAGGCCCAGTCCCGGGGGAACCTCAGCGTGCTGTTCGGCACTTGGTTCGCCGTTCGTTGATGGCACCCTTATGACAGCGCCTGTCAAGAAGCGCGGGGGCCCGGCATGCCGTGGACGTCGTCGGCTGTGAGTGCGTTCTCCCGCAGGTCCGGTTCGGTGCGGAGCGTCCTGGCGAACCAGTCGCCGTATCGGTCACCGAGACGGGGAGCCGTAGCGCCGTGCAGGAGAATACTCAGGCCCACGGTCACTGCAATGACGCGGCCCAGCAGTGTCATCCCGGGCAGGTGCTCGTCGAAGGCGAGCAGGCCGAAGACCAGGGAGGCGAGCCCGCGGGGACCGAACCAGGCGATGTAGGCGACGGAGGCCGCCCGCAGCCCGGTGCCGGCCATGGCGAGAGCGACCGGCAGTATCCGGATGACGGTCAGGCTGATCAGCGCGTAGACCGCCATCCGCCAGGTCAGGTGCTGAAGGGCCGGCCCCAGGAGGACCGCGCCGAAGACCAGGAAGCTCACCGAGGTGAGCAGGAGCCCGAGCCGCTCGCTGAACTCCGCGCTCCGCGGCAGATCGGGGGCGTGGGTGTGGGTGTCCCGGCCTGACGACGCGCCACGCAGCCTGATACCGAAGGCGAGTCCGGCGGTCCAGGCGCCGATGAAGCCGCTGCCTTCGGCGACGCCGCACAGGGCGTAGGCGATCAGGGGAATGGCGAGCGACAGGAATTGCCGCCAGTCGGAGGTGATCCAGCCCCGTGCGACGGACCATCGCAGCACGCCCGCTCCGGCCCAGCCGGCCGCGAGTCCGATCGCACTGCTCAGCAGCAGGGCGCGCAGGAACGTCACGACGACGCCGGGGTAGCCCTCGCTCTGGCCCGCGGCTGCCAGGGCGAGCACGAAGAACGGGAGGACCAGGCCGTCGTTCAGGCCCGATTCGACCCCCAGGCCTCCTCGGATCAGTGCCGGGACGCGCCGGTTGGAGAAGGCCTGCTGCCCCAGTGCGGCATCCGTCGGGGCCAGGATGATGCCGGCCAGGGCCAGTTCCCACACGCTCAGACCGGGCAGTAGGGGCCAGGCGACCAGCCATCCCAGCGCCATGGTGAGAGGCAGCCCGATCATCAGCAGGCGCAGTGGGAGGAACCCTTCTCGGCGCAGGTCCTGGATTCTGATGGCTGCCGCGTCCGTGAACAGCACGAGGGTCAGCGCGCACTCCAGCAGCGTGCGGGTGACCTCCGGGTCGTGGTTGATGTTCAGCAGGTCCAGGCCCAGCGGCCCGATTGCCAGCCCGCACACGGCGAACACCAAGGGCCCGGACAGGAAGGTCGTCGACAGCCGCCGTGAGAGCACGCCATAACCGACGACCACACCGCAGCCCGCCACTACGGCCCACTGGCTCATCCGTACTCCTTGTCCGGGGGGGGGAGAGAGAGGGGCGCCGCCTGGGCGGCTGTGGTCGAGCGGCGCACCGTGTGCCCGACCGCGCCATCGTGCTCACGCAGAGCCATGAGCTTTTACCTTATGTGACCGTCGAGTTTGGCTGGGGGATGCTCGTTGTGCCGCGCCGACTCCGGCGCTGGGCGGGATGAGCCGGAAGCCGATCAGCCGTCGGAGTGAAGGCTCCGGACACGCCGAGGCGATCGGTGCGCCCCGTATCTCGTCCTGACAAGCTCGCCCAGCTCGACATCGCGCTGCCGGGTCAACTGTTCGCGGAGCAGACCCTCAACCCGGCGGGATTCCGGGACGGGAGCTGGAAGCACTCGCACGTGAGCCTGGCCAAGGTCATCCCACTGGCGTTCGTGATGATTGCCGGACCGCGGATCCTGAGCGCGGTCTTCCTCGCGACCGGCGAGAACTGGCGCCGCAACTCGGCGGCCTTCATCGCGGGCGCCGCGATCCACACCTACACGACGCTCAAGACGTCCAAACCGCCGAAGTGGATGGGCGAACTGGAGACGGCGAAGCCTAAGCGCTCCGTCCGGCTCGGTTTCCCGCTCCGCGGTGCCTTCCCGACGGACATCCTCACCTCGTTCGCGGTCGGCGGCTCTCGCGCGCGGGACAACGACACCCGGTGTCACGGCCGAGGGGCCGCGCCCCGGCCCTGCTGCGGTGGTGAATGCCATGCCGAAGAGATCGAGACCGCCGACAAGGCCGGCAGCGTCAGCGGCAACCGCTATGCGGAGATCGTCGCCGGGCTGCAGGGCAGCGCGCGGAGCGACGGTGCCGGTGGTGAACCGGCCGATCTCGGTGAGCTTCCGGGCATTCGCCACGCGACGCCGGCCGTCAGCCCGTCGACCAGGAGTCCTCCCCCGCTCCGGCAAGCCGCTGGACGGAGACCGTCGTGGCCTGCTCCAAACTCGGCTTTATCGCCACCACGGCCGCGATCGTCATCCAAGAGCCGTACGACAGGTCAAGCCCGAACGCCAGCGCGACGGTGGCGGCGATGACCACAGCGCGGATCACCGCGAACATGACCAGCGGCCGGGTCAGCTTCCTCCGGGAGGTGTCACCAGGCAGTTCCGCGATCGGCTGGGGCTGGTCGTGGCGCCCGCGGATCAGCCATCCCAGGAACGCCGCCATGATCCACAGCACCGTCCCGCCGGCCCAAGCCGTTACCTGGCCCCAAGTGTGACTGCTGACGCGGGAGTGCTGGTGGAGATTGACCGCCAGCGAGAGGGCGACGAGGAACCAGACAGTCAGCAGCAGCGCGGCCACAGACCCGTGCACCCTGAACACGACGGCCAAACCGGCCGCCAGCGTGACCGCGAAAGCCGCGAGCACCAGCCGTCCCAGGTGGCTGCTCCGGCTCCGAACCCCAGCGCCGTCAGCCCCGCTCCGATCAGCCCGAAGCCGACGATGCGCGCCGCACGGTACCCGAAACCCCCTCCTGGGCCGACCAGCGCGATGAACAGCAAACCGGACAACGCGCTGAGCAGATATTGCTCGTACCCGATCACCCAGAACACGATCAGTGAGCTGCCCCGAGTTTCGTGGAGCCCGATCTTGGTTGGTTCAGGCGGACTGCAGGGTTTGCTCCTGGCTCCGCCAGAAGGCTTCCTCGTGCTCGGCCGGTGGCACGTAGTGGAGCGCGGAGTGGAGGCGTTCTTCGTCGTACCAGGTGATCCACTGGAAGATCGCCCGTTCGACTTGATCGACATCCTTCCAGGGGCCCTGCATCTCGATCAGCTCGGCCTTGAAGGTGCCGTTCAGGGCCTCGGCCATCGCGTTGTCATAGCTGTCCGCGACGGAGCCGGCCGACGCGGAGGCGCCGATGTCGGCGAGCCGGTCGGTATACCGAATTGATACGTATTGCGACCCGCGGTCGCTGTGCTGTGTGAGGCCGGAGTCCTTCTTGATCCGGCGCCTCCGCAGTGCCATCTCCAGTGCGTCCAGAGGGAGTTCTGTCCGCATGTGGTGCGCAACCTGCCAGCCGACGATCATCCGCGAGTACACGTCCAGGACGAACGCCACGTACGCCCACCCGGACCAGGTGCGGACAGAGGTCATGTCCGCCACCCACAGCTGATCCGGCCGCGAGGCGGTGAAGTCACGGTCGACCAGATCCGGCGGACGCGGCGCCGGGGGTGATGTGGGTGGCGCGCTGGATCTGCGCGGGCAGGATGAGCCGCCCGCGCTGACCGATGCGGGCGGTGGTGACCACGGTCTCGCGTCGTTCCATGCCTGAGACCGTAGCCACCAGACCCCGTCTTGGTGAGCAGATCTCACGAACGCTCACCAATCAAGGTGGAGGGCCGTCACGACCTCTGGCGGGGCGCCCCCGGGAGCATCCCGCAGTGCGGGCCGACAAGCTGCCGGAAGGGCCAAAGGCTGGCCCTTGGTTCCTGCCGATGAGGATTGCGGCGGGGCCCGGCGTGACCCGTCACCAGCGGCGACGCCCTCGGGGATTTCACCAGGGCCCTGTACCGGGAGAGCAGTGCTCATCGGCTTCCGTCCGATGAGTCCGCGATCGACGGAGACGACCTGACGGCTGCTCTGGGCCTGGTCGGCGATGCACGCATCGACCTCGACGCCACGGAGCTCCGGCTCATCGACCACTGCCGGGCCGAGGGGCGTACCTGGGAACAGATCGCCAACGGCCTCGGGCTTCCCGATCGACACCAGGCAGGGACCCGCTTCAGCCGCCTGCTCAAGCGGCATCCCGGCTACCTCCGGAGCTCACCGGAAACCTGATCCGTCCAGCGGAATCAGCACCGCACCAGCCGGAGCCGACCCGTGGACTCCACCCCTCGACCCTCCCCCTTTCCCTGAGATGAGGACCGGCTTCACCATGCTGTCCGAACAGGAAAGCCTCCACGTGCTGGAGCAGGTGATCCTTCCCGCCGCGACGCGCGGCGCGGTCGTCCAGGCCCGGCCGGTCGTGGTGGTCGACGTCGGTCAGCCCGGTGCGGGCACGACGCCTGCCGCCGACCTGGCGCAGGCGGCGCTGGACCGGCGCGGTGGCTGTGTGAGGGTCGGCCGTGATCTGTACAAGGCGGTGCACCGCGGCTATGCGGGCGCGCTGGTGGCTGATGTCCGTACGGCCGGGGTATCTGCTGCATTCCACTGATAAGTGGACTAACGCTCGCCAACTCCATGCTCTGGATAGTCTTCTCATGTCCGGCGCCCCCAAGTACGGGGACCCGGCGACGTCGTCCCGCGTCTACGCGATCCGCCGGGCCGGTTCCGCGAGCTGCTCGACGAGGCGGCCGTCGGCGACACCATCCGCATCGCGGATGCCGCGCGGCTGTTCCGGTCGACCAAGGACGTCATGCAGATCCGGGAGGTCCTTCAGCGGCGCGGGCTGCATCTGCGCATCGCCACCGGCGCATGGTCCGGCTTTGATCTGGCGGTCGACGATGCGCAGACGAAGTTGTTCGTCACGATGCTCGCCGGGGTTTTGGAGTTCCAGCGGGACATGATCAGCGAGAACGCGAAGGAGGGCGTTGCCGCCGCCGAGGCTGCGGGAAAGACCTTGGGCCGCCCGGCCGTGCTCGACGAGGGCCAGGCGTCCGATGCCGTCGACGCGTAGGCCGAGAGCGCCGCGGTGAAGGCGCTCGCCCGGCAGTTCGGCGTCGCGCCCAGGACCATCCGCAGGGTGCTGGATGCCGCCGGCGTCCGCGAGGTCGGCGACGACCTGGAGGAACTCGGCGGCGTGGCTGCTGACATCGAGGGCCAGGAGCGGGCGCCCGAGCCGGAGCGGCTGCACATCATCGACGTGCCCGGCCTGCTTGCCGAGGAACTCAGGGCCACCGAGGCGGCCGAGATTCGCGAAGCGCTGCGCGGTGGCCGGATCATCCGCCGTGGGCAGGGCTACTCGGTGCGCGTGACCGCCCCGCTCGCACTCCACCCAGGCCGTGCTCAAGCAGTGCGGCGCCCTCGCCGACGACGGTGCCGCTCCGGCCAGGCGCAAGGCATGCCGCACGTATGCCGACCGGGTCGCCACGGCGACGGGGAAGAAGTAGGGATGGATGGATGGGCCGACGCGCCGTTGACAGGCGTCGTGCGGCCGGCGCATCAGGGCGCCGTCGATGAGCGGGGATCGATCGACCACTGTGTTGTCGGCCAGGTCACCGACGGCGCAGCACCAGTTGCTGACCTGGTCCCAGCCCAGTGTCCAGATGCCAGCCATCTCGATGAAGCACTTCCAGGGGCATCACCTCCTCTTCGTCGCGGCTGCCGTCTGTGAGGGTTGTCGTGCCCGGCCGCTTGGCTCGCGTAGTCAGGGCACCAGAACGCCCGGCCCGGCCGTGGGCATGACGTAGCGCTGGGTCTCCAGGTGCCAGTCGTAGCTGCCGCGCATCATGGCCCCGCACCGCCGGGCGTATTCGTCCGCCGCGGCTGCTGCGGATGTGTCGAGGCCGAGTTCGGCCAGTTCCTGCGGCATCGCGGAGCGGGCCGAGCGGAAGTGGTCGACGTACTCGTTGGCGAGTGCCGCGGCGCCCTCTGCGGCTTCGGCACGGGAACAGCCTGTCGTCCGCTGGAGGATGAGGACGGCGTTGTGGTAGTAACCGCGGGCCTCTTCCCGGTCTGCCGAGAAGATGTCATTCACGATCCCGATCTGTGCGGCGGTGGAGTCCCGGATGGTGCGGATGGCCGCGCTGTTGTGCCATAGGGGATCGAGGGCGTCACCGCCACCTTCCAGCAGGCGGACAAAGGCACGCACGCCAGTGGAGACGATGCGGTGGTCGACGTAGTCGCGGATCGAGGGCACGTGGTCCCGCATGCGGTGCTCGGCCTCGACCGCATAGGAATTGAGGTGTTCCACCAGGTCCTGGGTACAGGCCGTGACCCACGTGGGCGTACGCCCTTGCAGGCTGCGGTCCCAGGCGTCGGCCCACGCCCGTTCCAGGGCTGTCGCCGGCCTGGGCCGCGCCCCACGGCAGATGTCGGCGAGCCCGTCAACCACCTTGCGGCAGGTGGCGAGGGGGAGGCGACGGTCATCCAGCAGGTCGTCCCATAGCCAGCCCGTAACTCCCCAGGCTGTCATCACCACAACCGCTTCGAGTTCCGTGTAGGGATGCAGCCGTGCCGCGAAGCGCTCGACCTTGAGGACGCGGAGCTTCTCCTCGGTGGCGGGGCTGTCCAGCAGGTCCAGGTCCCGGATCCAGGCCCACATCCAGTCACGGACGTCGTCGATGTGAGGGCTGACGGCCCCAGTGAAGGGGATGTCGAGCAGCGGGGTGAGGGTGGATTCGTCCATGGCGTCAGTACCTCGGCAGCTGTTCGACGTAGGCGGTCAGTTCGGCGTGAGCCATCGGCCCCGGTCGGGCCTGGTCGAGCAGGCGCAGCGCATCGGCCGCTGCCGCGTGCATCACGGCCTCGGCCCGCGACCGCCCTCCGCAGCTATCGACGAGATCCGCCATGATGTCGATGCCCCGCTCGGTCAGCGGGGTGGTGTCGGCGTAGTACGCCGCGAGCCGGTCGCGGTCGGGGCCCGTCGTGTCCAGAGCCATGGCCACGGGGACCGACTTCTTCCTGCGGCGCAGGTCGGAGCGGACCGGGACTTCTCCGCTCGCGGGGTCCCGCCAGATGTCTTCGAGATCGTTCTGCACTTGCAGCAGCATGCCGACCTTACGTCCGAAGGCGGCGATGGAGGCCACGCGCTCGGGCTCGGTCGTCGCGCACAGGGCGCCGAGGGCGGCGGCGGACTCCAGCATCGGGCCGGACTTGGCGTCGATCATGGCCAGGCACGCGGCTGGATCGACATCCTCGCGGGTCTCGAACCCGACATCGGTCACCTGACCCGCGCAGAGTTCCTTGACGGCTTTGGAGAGCGTGACCGCCGCGCGCGCGGGATCACTCATGCGACTGCCGGCGAGCACCTCGAACGCCAGCGCCAGCAGCGCGTCCCCGGTCTGCTGTGCCGCGACCCGGCCGAACCGCTTCCAGGCGCTGGGGCGCCCGTAGCGGGTGGGCCCCTCGTCGATCAGGTCGTCGTGCAGCCTGACCCCATGCCCCATCAGTGTCCAGGCGGCGGCCGCGTCACGCCCGTTTTCCCAGGGATCGCCGTCCATGGCAGCGCACATCAGGAGCAGGATCGCGCATCTCATCCTGGACTTCACGCCGGGCGCGGGTACTCCTGACGACCCGCCCGAGAAGCCGAAGTGGAACTCAGCGACTTCCCGGAGCGAGTCCGGCAGCAGCGTAAGGGAATCCTTCACCCCGGCTTTCACGATCGCCTGACAGGAGCTGACTATGAGCTCGGTGGGGCGGATGGTCACCCTGGACAGCTGTGTGGTCATCGTCTCTCCTCGAGGACGGAGTCGGCGCGGTGGCTGTCGAAGCGGACATCCCGGGACCGCAGCACGACGCGACCGGGTTCAGGGGTGAGCAGGACTCCTCTGGAGCGGGGTGTTTCGTCATTGACCGGACACAGCTCCCACCGGGAGAGCAGAGTGGACAGGATGACCACCCCCTCTGCCATGGCGAGCTGTTCGCCCAGACAGCGGTGCAGTCCCGCACCGAACGGCAGGAAGGCGTCGGGGTTCGCCGACAGCTCCCCGCCCTGCGTCCAGCGGTCCGGGGCGAACTTCTCCGGCTGCGGGAAGTACTCGGGCGCCCGTTGCAGTGCGTAGGGCGAGAGCAGCAGGCTGCTGCCCGCCGGTATCCGGAATCCGCCGAGCTCCACGTCCTCGCGGGCGGTGCGCGTCAGGAAGAACAGTGGCGGGTACAGCCGCAGGGTCTCGGTCACCACGTGCCGGGTGTAGGTCAGGGCCGACAGGTCGGCGGCTGTGCAGGGGCGGCCGGCGAGCACCTGGTCGACCTCCGCACGGACCCGCTGCTGCACGTCCGGGTGGCTGGCCAGCAGCATGCAGCACCAGCTCAGGGCGGAGCCGATGGTCTCCGTGCCAGCGATGAGCATGCCCAGTACTTCCGTGCTGATCTGCTCTTTCGACACCGGTTCACCCGTGTCGGGGTCCACGGTGTCCAGCAGCAGGGACACGAGGTCCGTGGCATCCCCGGTGTGTTCGTCCGTGATCCGGTCGCACAGTTCACGCACCCACTTCGTGGCCTCCACGAACCGGCGGTTCACCGGCAGCGGCAGGCGTTCCACCCACGCGTAGGGCGCGGTGATCCGCAGGAACAGCCCCTTCGGCACCCAGGGCGTGATGGTGTGCCAGTCCCGCAGGAGCGATTCGGAGAAGTCAAACGAGAAGAGAGCCGAACCGACAACCTCCATGGCCAGATTGCGGAACTGCTCGCCCACCACGACATGGTCGCCGTCCTGCCACCGGCCAAGGCGCCGGTTTGCGACGCCGCTCATGGTGTCCACGTATCCGGCCACCGCTGTCCGGTGCAGCGAGGGCCGGATCATCCGGCGTTGCTTGCGGTGGGGACGTCCGTCTACGAAGGGAAGCGAGTCGCCGACGTAGGGCCTGACCCGTTCGAAGAGCTCACCTCTGGTGTACTTCGACGCGTCCGTGGTGAGGATGCGGCGCGCCAGCTCCAGGTCGTTGACCAGGTACAACGTCCGTGACCCCGGGTGGACAGTCACCACCGGCCCGGCAGCGCGGGCATCGACGAAGAAGTCCTGACGACGGCGGACCAGGGCCAGAGAGTGACCGAGCAGAGGCAGACGCGAGGGGAGGGGCGGGGGAGGGAGGACAAACTCGGGTTGTCGAGACACCTTCTTTTGGGCCATGACAACCTCCAGTGCGTAAGGCGCTGAAGCTCTTGCCGGTGTGGCGGCGCCCACCAATCTTGTCCGCAGGCCGTCTAGAGACACGTACGCGGTGGCCGGAGAGGTTCACCGCTGAGGCAGAAAGGCGTCATGAGAGTGCCTCAGCCGTCCTGGGCGAGGACTGCCTGTGCCGAGGTGCCCACCAGCTCATGGACGAGGACATCGCCCCGCTGCCTGCCACCCGCCCCCTGGACCTGGCCAGCCGGATCAACGCACCCCGGTGCGTGACGATGGTCCGCGACCTTGAACCGCAGATGTCGCCGTACGCGCATACCCGAGGCGATGGCGAACCTCTTGGTGCCGACTTTGTGATGGACCGGACGGGTGTATGCCTCGCCGGTCGCGAGGACTCTCTCCAAAACTCACGACCACGACCTTCGCGCTGATCCACCCAGTAACGGAGCACAGGATCAGACGAAGGCCGCCGACACGTCCGTCGAACTGCGAAAACACTGATCAGGTTCGAGCCGCGTTCGACACCGGACGTCAAAAGACAAGCTGACGCGGCCGGCGCGGTGGACGGGACATAGTGGGGGGCATGGTCCCGGCCTTCCCCACTCCGCCCCAGCCGACCGCGGCCGAGATTCTCAGCGCGCGGTACCGCTCCCGGCTGCCCCGGCGCCTGGAGGACCTCGAAGGACCCCGGCACGGCACGGTCGACCTCCCGCTCCACGTCGCGTGGTCGGGGCTGCGGACCTACGACCTCGACCGGCCCCGCTCCCGGATGAGCCTGTACCGCACCGTCCTCGCGGAGGGCCAGCGCGACGACCTGGTCGCGTTCCTCAGCGCCGAGCTGCTCCTGTCCCAGTGGCCCGTGCTGCGCACCCCTGATCAGCCGGACCGTGCGGGACGTGTGGGAGGCCGCGTTCCCCGCGCTCCAGGCGGCAGCCTCGCCTGCGGCTAAACCTCAGCCCTCTGCACCGCCGGCTCCTCGCCGACGTCCTCGCCCTCGGCGCCCCCTACCCGCTGGTCATCACCGGCGGCTACGCCGTCCAGGCCCACGGCCTCGTCGACCGCCTCAGCCAGGACCTCGACCTCGCCACCCAGGCACCGGCGCCCATGGCCGACATCGTCGCCGCACTGCAAGAAGGGCTCACCGGCCGCGGCTGGCAGGTGCGGAAGATCGCCACCGACCCAGCCGCCGCCGTGGAGACTGCCGCCCACACCCCACCCGGCAGCACGGCGGGCCGCCCCGCCCGTCAGCGCCTCGCACGGACACCGCCGCCGTCGCGGGCACCGCGTGCGACGTCCTTGAACACACCGCCCGGCTCGGCGCGACGATCTCCCGGGCCCAGCTGTGCACGCAGGTCAGGGGAGCGGCCCGCGTGTGTACACTCCCTGGCATCAGATGCCAACGACGACGAGTAGCTACATCGGCTACGGATGGTCGGCTGCCTGCAACTACAGTGACGGCACCTACACGTACTACCTCGTCATGAAGGGCGTGGCCAGCTTCGGCTCAAGCCCGACGAGGCGGGCGGACAATGAACTGCGAGAGAACTGCGGAACATACCGTCCCTAGGAGGGACCGTGTCCGACGTGCCCCAGAAGTATTCCCCCCAAGGAACTCCGCTCGGCCCACGGCCCGACTGGACGCAGGGACCCCACGTCGAGTACGCGGCGGACCTCCCCAGGGCTCGCAAATGGTGGCAGCGGCTCCGCGATGCGACGCCGTGGCCACGCCGGGCGCGACGGATGACGCAGGCCTCCCAATAGCCGGTACTCCGCGACGGAACATCCTGAAGGCCCCTGCCTCAAGCACTCGGCGGGGGGCTTCACAGTGCTCAGAAGTTGCCGTCCCCGGTCCCCTTCCGGTGCCGTTCGGATGCCCTGTCCATCGACCCAGGTGGCCGGGCGCGGCGAGCGCGCGGTGGAACGGCGGACCGGCCTGCGTTCACCGGGAAATGACCGGAAGGGGGGAGGGCCGCCATCGGCGATACTCTCCGGGGCTCTTCCCGGCGGGCCCGGCCGGGCCCCGGACGGGTCACCGTCCGCCGTGCCGCCTGGCCGTGCCCGGTGCGCCCGGGGGTGCGCCCGCTGTGCGTGGTGCTGTCGCGTCTGTTTCCCGCGTGTGGCCTGTCGTGCCCTGTGACTTGGGAGGACATTTCTCGCCCGCTGCGGCAACCGTGGGCGCGACAGGCGCGGACAGCGGGCACCGGCCGCGCCCGCAGGCCGGGCTCCAGCCGCTCTCCCGCGGATTGTCTATGTCTCCGCGGCGGGTTCGTCAGGCGCTGCCGTGGTTTTGGATCATTGCGGTGTATTCACCGGAGTTGTCGACGTACGCTCCGGGTCGGTCGTTGTAGGCGACGGTGATTTCGCCGGCGTCCCCTGCGCGGAAGGTCTGGGTGGAGCCGACGGCGAGCCAGGGTCCCGAGCCGATGCGGGCGATGAGCATGCCCACGGGGGCTCCGGGCAGTACGAGATCGGGTGCCGTGTACGCGCCGGCGTACTTGGCGTTCATGTACCGGGTGCCGTCGGGGAAGGTGTTGCCCCCGTTGTAGGAGGCACGGCCGCTTCCGGAGACGGTGAAGAGTTCGTCGCGCTGTACCGTCACGCCCGACTTCACCCCGCCCTCGGTCTTCGCGGGCACGGTCACGGTGTTGAAGTCACCCATGATGACGCCTTCCTGTTCGATTGCATCGGATTGACTGCTGCCTGTGCCTGCTTCGGCCGGCACCGGCGGCAGCCCCGGCTCTGTCCTTGGCGCCGCCACCATCAGGTGACTGCGGACGGTCGACAACGATGGCCGATGCAACCCGTTGCCGCTAGTCGGACTGCGCGGCAACCGGCCATCGGCGGATGCCGACGGCCCGATGCGAAATTCGTCGGTGCGGGGAACGTTCCGGTTCCTCCGCGCGTGCCGTGCCACGGCGCTGCGTTGTGGTCGGCGTCGGCGCCCACGACAGGTTCCGTTCCGGGTCGGGGCCTGAGGCTTGGCGGACTGCGTGAGGTCCGCCGGCTGCCCCCGTCAGCAGGTGAAGGCGATGTGAAACTGACCGGATTTCGCAAGAAAACCGCACAGAGACACATCCGACCGACCGCCTCACCCTGGGGTGGTGTTCAGTCCCAGTCCCTACACACGCTTTGCGGGTCCCCGGGCCCTGGCCGACCGCCCTACGTCGACCCGGGCCGAACGCATCCGCGTCGGCCTCTGGCGAGGCATCCGACTGCCTTGCACGCGTGAGGGACCTGTACGCCCGCATCTGGCAGGGCGAGGTGCTCGACGAGGACGAGTATGTGATCTCCACGGACGAGAAGACCTCTGTCCAGGCGCGCTGCCGCTGCCATCCGACCCTGGTACCCAGGCAGGCGCGGGCGATGGATAGGACGTGTCCGGGTCGGTCAGGAAGCCCTGGTCCGGCACAACCCTCAGCCGATCAGCGGCCAAGGTCGCCTCAGCGACCGCAGTGCGTGACTGGAGGTGCGGGGTGACGGTGTCGACGGGATCGACTCCGCCGACAGAGCCCGTCATGGTGGTGGGGCCAGGACCTGTGGCGGGAGGCGAGTCCCACATCAACGAAGATCCACTGATGAACACCGGTCGGCCGCCCTCGTCGACGAGGGCGGTCACTCCGTTCTCGGAACGGATCGTCAGCCCCCCCGGTGCTGATTGGATAGTTGATACTCCCCAGGGCGGACGCGGCTTGAGGAGTGCGCACCACCAGGTTCTGGGTGAAGCCGTCGGGCAGCACCTCGACCACCAGATCCACGTCAGGGCGCACCTGCTTGTACACGGCGTGCGGCCCGTCCAGCACCGGCGCCGGAAGGGGCCACGGCGAGAACACCTCGTAGACCCGGCCGTCCCGTTCGAACCGGACCAGGGGCTCAGCACTGCCACCGCCCGACAGGGTGGGTGACGTCCTGCGCGGCCTTCGGGACCAGGCTGCCATCCGCCTGCCGGACCAGGGTGGTGTCGACCGGCGTCCACGCGCCGTCCTTGCGGACCCGTTCCACGCCCGCCGAGGTCTCCGCCGTGAACGTGCCGTCGGGATTCGCGAAGACTGGGTTCGTCTCCGTGGTCAGCTCCCCCACCACGACCCGCTGCCCGGTCTCGGCCGCCGTCCGCGACGCCCTGAGTTCCGCAGTCTCCGCCGGAAGCCCGTCGTCCTCCCAGAACGACCGGCCCTTGGCCTCCCCCGTCGCGGGCAGCGACGACACGCCCTCGTCCTCGGCCGCCGCGTCCGCCGGGCCCGCGTCCATCAGGCCGACCCAGCAACGCCGCCGACAACGCAGTCCCGACCACCCCCGAGACGGGCCGACGCCAACGGCGCCGCATCCGCCCAACGCTCATATCCCCAACCCCCACCGGCCCGCAGGACGTACAAGTCGCGGAAGAGTAAGAAGTAGTTAAGGAAACGATCAAGACGTAGAAATCGGCCCAAGCGGCTCCTTGTTGCGGCAAAGGTGACGGCCAGTCACCTGTGAGTGACATCACCGAAACTCCATATGACCTTCACGTGAATTCAAGATTGCAAACAGCCGCCAAGCACGCGGCTCCGACTGTGATCCCACACCCTCTGCGGCTCACCCGCCCAGCGGCGTGGTGACGAGCCGGTACCCGAACCCGACGAAACCCTGGGCACGCCGCCCCTCCCCCAGCGGAACTGCTCGCCGATCGGGCCCAGACGGTCAACGGTCTGCTCCCCTCAGCCGTCAGCCCTGCTGCGCGCGCAGGCATCCCGGCCCGCACCCTGGAGCGTCGAGCCCGTTGCTGAGGAAAGAACGAGAGGGCCGCACGGGCGTGGCCGACCCTCGCTGCCGGGCCGGCCTGCCGGACGCCGCCGCCAGACCGGCCCACTCACACCCCGAAACCACCGAACTCACGGCATCCGGTTCGTGGTCAATCCCCACGGCGGGCGCCGTATCGCGTGCCGACCAGGCGCGGCGGCCCCGCCCGGCGCGCGCCTCACTGGTGAGCGCGCCCCGGTCCCGGCTGCGCTGCCCGTGCCGATCGACCGCCACACCGGCTGACAAACCCTCGGCCCGGCCCCGGAGCAAGTCGGGTCAGATCACCTCGGCGGACAATACCCAGCACCGCCACCACAGCCAGGCACCGGAGTACCTCGCCCGGGACAGGGCACGGGCGAGGACGCCATCACGGCTGGGATGTTCTTCCGGGGATGCTCACGCGATTCCTCTGTGGTCCGGCCCGGCGTGTGCTGAGTGCCGGACCGGTCGGTATGCGGCAGCAGGACGACGGCCGGGGCGGATGCTCGTCTGCGGGCGACGGTGGGTTCCCGGACGCCGTCCTGGAGCTTCGCGTCCATCTCGGCGACCGCGGCCTCCAACGCGGCGCGGGTCTGGTCCACCGCAGCAACCATCGGTCGTCCGCTCCGGGCCCAGCTCCGAAATCAGCAGCGGCCCGGCAGTGGTCCCCGCCCGCCGGTGGCGACGGACACAGCGGAGGACAGCGGCCATGCTCCCGCAAGCCCGTCCTGCCGGCCGCGACGCGCTTGCCCCGGCCTGAAGAGAGACCCCGAAGTATGCTGGGCCGGTGTCCGAACTCCTGACGCTGCACGGCTACTTCGTCCGCTGTGTGGCGAGATCCGACAAAGTCGGCTTCTCGCTCCGGGACGGCAGGGAGTTCCTCGGCTGGGTGACCGAGGCGCAGGAGGACCGGATCCTTGTCTCCTGGGCTCCGGGTCCCTTCGACGACCCGGTCGGCGACGGCGACGACGGGGAAGACGGCGGCGAATGGGTGGCGTTCACATCGATCCACCCTGGCACAGTCGGCCACTACGACTGGACGGTCCGGCGCTGGGTGAGAATGCCCGGCTGAACCGCGCCGCACGTCAGGGCCGCACCCGGGGCAGGGCGGGGGACGACGCGGAAGCCCCGGCGCCGACGCAGCGCCTTCCGGCATCCAGGGGGCTCACGCAACTTCTCCGGGGGTCCGGCCTGCCATGTGCCGGGTGCCGAACTGCTGGGGATGCGACAGCGGGACACTGACCGGGGCGGGCGCTTGTCGGGGACTGCGAGCGGCAGCATGTTCCCGGACGCCGTCCTGAGGTCTGCCGGCCATCTCGGCGACGACGGCCTCCGCACACGGCGCGGGACTGGTCCACTGCGGCGGCAGCGGTCGTCCGCTCCGGGCCCAGGTCCGATTCCCGCACCCGTCCGCGTCGGCCGCGGGCGGGTGTGGGAGCCGGGGAGGCCGGCCGCGGCGCGCCGCCAGGGGCGGGCGGTGAGCGCTGCTGCGGCGATGCGGGCACGCTCGTACGGGCTCGCGGGCCGTTTCCCGGTACGCGGGGGCAGCACGGCCTGGTCCCCCGATGGTGTCCGGGTGCGGGGCTTGGAGGCCGGCGGTCATTCTCCGGCCGTCGACCGGGCGGGGGCGGTCGTCGACGACGGTCTGCCCGATCTGTTCGTCCAGGCCGGGTGGGTGGGGTCGGGGGTGTATCTGGCGAGCATGGTCTGGACGGCCTCTTCGACGGCGTTGTGGATGTCGGAGGCTGCGGGGTTCCAGCCGGTCAGCAGCATGCGGGGCCACAGGACGTAGTTGGCGATCATGCCGAGGAACTGGTTCGGGGCGCTCTCAGCGTCGGGCACATCGGCGTTGCCGGCCTCCTTCGCGGATTCCAAGTAGTGCTGGACGGAGGCGAAGTAGGGCAGCTTACCGAGCTGGAACTGCATCCGTCCCAGCTCGGGGAAGCGCGGCAGTTCGGCGATGACGATCCGGAACAGGCCCGCCATGCGGGGCTGGCCGATCAGGTCGGCGTAGCGGTGGCCGATGGCTGCCAGCCCGGAGCGCAGATCTCCCACCCGTGGCTGCGCGGCGGTATCGCTGGCGTCGCGCTGCCAGGACTCGGTGACGATGGCCTCGAAGAGCGCCGCCTTGGTGGGGAATTGCTTGAAGAGGGTGGACTTCGAGACCCCGGCCGCTCCAGCGATCCGCGCGAGGGAGGTGCCGTCGTAGCCACGGTCCAAGAACAGTTCTGTGGCCGCGGAGGTGATCGCCTCACGCTTCTGCTGGGCGAGCCTGCGGTGATGCGCCGTGAGTTCTGCCGCCATGCGGAGAGTATGCCGCATCCCTGAGGCGAGTCACTTGACTCGCCTCAGGGGCCGCCTACGGTGCAGCAGTAAGGCGAGTCGAGTGACTGGCCTCTGAGCTGTGCCACCTGGGCGCATCCTGGTTGTCGCACGGTGGAGGAAGTTCATGACAGTTGACAAGATCGCTTTGGTGACCGGTGCGAATCGCGGCCTCGGGCGCAGCGCGGCCATCGCCCTGGCCACCCGCGGGGTGAGGATCGTGGTCACCCACCGCGGTGATGCGGCCGGGGCTGAGAGGACGGTGGAACAGGTGCACGCCGCGGGTGGGACTGCCGCCGTTCTCCGGCTCTACATCAGCGACGTCTCCTCCTTCGCGTCCTACACCTCCGAACTGGGTGCGCAGCTGGAGCGCGGGGGTACTTCGCGGCTCGACATCCTGGTCAACAACGCGGGAGTGGGAGTCTTCGGGCCGTTGGAGACTGTCACGGTCGACGACTTCGACACGGTGATGGGCACCAACGTCCGGGGCACGCTCTTCCTCATCCAGTCGCTCGTGCCGCTGCTCGCCCAGGGCGGCCAGGTCATCAACGTCTCGACGTCACTGACCCGCCACACCAGCCCCGCCACCTCGATCTACTCCGCGTCGAAAGCCGCCGTCGAAGCCCTCAGCCGCACCCTCGCCGCGGAACTCGGACCCCGCGGCATCCGGGTCAACTCCATCGCCCCGGACCCACCGCCACCGACTTCAACGGCGGAGCGATGCGGGACGACGCCGCGATGCGCCAAGTCCTGGCCTCACAGACCGCGCTCGGCCGCGTCGGCGAACCCCAGGAGATCGGCGACGCCATCGCCACACTGGCCTCCGAGGGACTGCGCTGGGTCACCGTCCAGCGCATCGAGGTCTCCGGCGGCGCCCTCCTGTAAGCCGGACGACGGCCGGCGGGAAGCAGGCGGTGACCGGCCCCCGATCGCTCCGGGCCGGCCGGCTCGTCCTCATCCCCGTCCGGCCCCGGCGCGTCAGGGCCCCGAAGCAGGGCGCAGGGCGCCGGCGGCCGGGACACCGGCGGTGACACCACAGCGGCCGGGCAGGTCCAGGTCGCGGGGCTCCAGCGGGGAGAACCCGGACGACGTCCTCGTCCCGGACCCCGTGGCCCCCGGCCTCCCCTGCCGACGGCCGGACTCCGTCCACAGGGACACCGTCCCAAGGCCACAGGGACACCGTCCGAGGGCGGCTTCGAGGGTGGGTTCGAGGCCGCCGTGACCAGCGGGGCGGCCCGGACGTGAGAAGCCTTCCTGCCCCAGAGCGCCGTCACCGCGCCGCCCGCCACACTGGGACCGCCCACCCGGCCCTCGACGGCAGGGGCCCAGGGGTGCTCAGGGCCCTGGACGCTGCCGCGCGCGACGTCAGCCCGGTCACCGCAGCCGGCGGCCACGACGGGCAGCCGGGCGCGCACTCCTTCCCGGCAGCGGCACCGGGGCGGCTCCCGACCCCACCCGGCCGGTGTCGTACGCCCACATCGCGATCTCGACCCTGTTCCGGGCGCCGATCTTGGCCAGCAGGCCGGCGACGTGGGTCTTGACGGTCGTCAGGCCGATGAACAGCTCGGCGGCGATCTCGGCGTTCGTGCGGCCACGGGCGACCAGCGCCAGCACCTCCTCCTCTCGCCCGGTGAGCGGCTCGACCGGCTGGGCCGGCCCGCCCGGCGGCCCGCTGCCGGCGAGGGCGGCCAGCAGCCGCCGGGTGACGTTCGGCGCGATCAGCGCATCACCGGCGGCGGCGGCATGGACAGCCTGGACCAGCAGCGCCGGCCCGGCGTCCTTGAGCAGAAAGCCCCGGGCACCGGCCCGGAGCGCACCGTGGACGTACTCGTCGAGGTCGAACGTCGTGATCACCACCACCGCGACAGGGTCCGGGACGCCGCGCCCCGCGAGGAGCCCGGTCACCTCGATGCCGTCGAGCCCAGGCATCTGGATGTCGACCAGGCACACGTCGGGGCGCAGCCGGCGCGCCATCTCGACGGCGACACGGCCGTCGGCGGCCTGCCCGACGACCTCGATGCCGGGCTGCACGTCAAGGATCATCGACAAGCCGGTGCGCACCAGATCCTGGTCGTCGGCCACCAGCACACGCACCGTCATCGGCGCACCCCCACCGGCATCTCGGCGTCGACCGTCCAGCCGCCCCCGGGCGCCGGCCCGGCACGCAGCGTCCCGCCCAGCAGCTGCACCCGCTCCCTCATCCCCAGCAGCCCGAAGCCGTGCTCCACCCGCCGCGCCGGACCGGTCCGTCCGTCGTCGCTCACGCGCAGCCGCAGCCTTCCCGCACCCGCGACGACCCGGATCTCCACACGCGAGGCGCCCCGGGCGTGCCGCAGGGCGTTGGTCAGCGCCTCCTGCGCCAGCCGGTAGACCGCCGCGTCGACCTGCGGCGGAAGCCCGTCCAGGTCATCGGGCAGCTCCACCTCGACGACCGGGACCGGGGCGCGCCGGGCCAGGGACACCAGATCGGCGACGCCGGGCTGATGGGCGCCCCGCGCCGGCGCTCCGTCACGCAGCACCCGGACCATCGCCCGCATCTGCGCGAGCGTTTGCGACGCCTCCCCCTCGATGACCACCAGCGCCTCGAGCGCCGCCCCAGGCCGCTGCCCGGCCATCGCCCGGCCCGCCTGCGCCTGCACAGCGATCGCCGAGACATGGTGGGCCACGATGTCGTGCAGCTCGCGCGCCAGACCGGCCCGCTCCTGGCTGCGGCTCTGCTCCAGCGCCCGCCGCCAGCTCTCGGCGCGGTAGCGCAACGCCGCCCCGCCCGCCCCGGCCGCCGCCAGCACACCGAACCCGCCGACGACACCGGCCGCCCCGGTGCGGTCGGCGACCGTCCCGATCCCCGCGGCGACCGCAACCACCGCCAGCCCGGCCACGATCTCGCGCCCCGAGCCCCAGCGCACCAGCGCGTAGACGAACACCAGGAAGTAGACCATCGTGTCCAGGCCCACACCCGGGACCCCGACCAGCAGACTCACCAGCCCCAGCAGCGTCACGGTACCGAAAGCCACCACGACACAGGCCAGCGGACGGGAACGCCGCCACAGCAGCACCGGCGCGAGCCCGACCGCCATGACCACCGCGAACGGCCGCCAGACGACATCGTCCCGAAGAACTCCCTCGAGGAGCGCCGCCAGCACCAACACCCCGGCCAGAACCCAGTCACGCCACACCCGTCCAGGGGCCTGCGCGGCACGGGGCTCGGCCCACAGCGAGCCCAGGACATTCACGGTCACGCACCCAGCCTAGGGGCCGCCGAGGCGCCCGGGACCGGCCGGAAGAACGAAACTCCCGCTCCCGCGACCGGCCCAAAGGACGAGACGCCTGCCCCTGCGACCGGCCCGAAGAACGAGGCGCCGCTTCTCCCAACGGACGGGACGGGTCCGGCCCCTACGCCGATGCACCCGCCGCCCGGCCCGGCGATCCTGGGCCCACCAGCACTCACCACGACGACGGAGCCCACAATCAGAACACGCCGACCCACCACGACCCCACTGGACAACCAGCCGATCCCGGTCAGAGCCAAACTCGCCGCGGCATGGACTAGCTTCATGTTCCTCTACGCCTACGTGGACATCCTCGCCTTCTTCAAACCCGGCGTCATCCACGACATCGACAACGGCATCGTCTGGGAATTCACCATCAGCCAGACCCTGCTCACCACCTTCCTCACACTCATGGCCATCCCCATCCTCATGATCGTGCTGTCGATGACACTGCCCGCACGAGCGAACCGCACCACCAACCTCACCGTCGCCTCCACACAGATCCCCTTCGCCGCGTTCAACGCGGCAGGCGAGACCTGGACATACTTCTACGGCCTCGGCATCGCACTCGAAGTCACCCTCCTCGCCCTCATCCTGCGCTACGCCTGGACCTGGCCCCACACCACGCCCCCAACAACCACAGCCACCAGCCCGGACCGTGCAGCCCTTCACACCCGGCAACAAGAATGACGCGACGCCAGCCCTCCCGTGACACAGACACCCGCGACCGCACCCCGCCACCCACAGCGACGACAGCGACCGATCCCAGCAAGCCCCCGCCCCCAACCCGATCACACACACCACTCCCCAGACCCCAGACCCGGAACTGGTCGTCCAGCGAGAAACCGCACGGCAACCGGAGGCCCACCAGCGAAAGCCAGGCGATTCCGAAGGCGATACCCGGGCCGCCCCCGTCATGTTTTCTGTGGTTCCGCAATGGGGCCGCTGGCCTCCGGGTCCGGCATGGCTGTGTCTCCCTGTCGAAGGCATGACCTGGGGGGTGGTGTCGCCGGGTCCGGGGGTGTTCGTCGGAGACGCTGATCAGAGGTCCGGCCGACCGGTGGGTCCGCGTCGACACGGCCATTCTGCGCAAGGCC
This sequence comes from Streptomyces sp. NPDC048290, assembly GCF_040652095.1. Lineage (NCBI taxonomy): Bacteria > Bacillati > Actinomycetota > Actinomycetes > Kitasatosporales > Streptomycetaceae > Streptomyces > Streptomyces sp. NPDC048290. The sequence continues at coordinate 22,024 of NZ_JBEZLM010000035.1, read as the reverse complement.
CGCCGCCGCAAGATGGCCGACCTCGCGGCGTTCGACGGTATCGCGGCGGCGCTGACCGGCCGGGCGAAGGTGGACGGCGAGGTCGTCGAGGTGGAGCCGGCCGGATGGCTCGCCACCCTGCGCTCCGTACCGGTAGTTCGTTAGATCCGGTGGTGGTGTGGGTTGACGGCTGGTCGGGTTGGCCGTAGGCCGGTGGAAGGAGACAACTACCTTGCTGAGAGCTGAAGATGACCGCTCGCCGTCCCTGTCCGCCCGCGCCGGGACCATTGGAGGACTACGCAGCCCGGTTCGACGACCTCTTCTTCAGCCTGGCCCAGCGGCGGGGTTCCGTGAGTACCTGACTGGACTGCCGGCACCTCGCGAGCGGAACAAGACGATCACATACCTGGCAGACGCCGAGCCCGTGGCCGGTGCGGTGACGCCGGGCGTCCAGCGGCTGCAGTTCTTCCTGTCCGAACCCCCTTGGAAGGCCGAACAGATCAACGACCGGCGCCCTGAGCTGCTGCGCGAGCAGCCGGCGACGGCTCCGCACGACGGTGGGGTCGTCGTGATTGACGATTCCGGGGACCGCAAGGACGGCACGGGCGGTGAGGGGGACGCGGTCGGAGAACCGGGGCCCCGTTGCGACGCGCTGAGCTGTTCTCGCGGGTGAACCGTGCCGGATCGTGCTTCACGACCACAGTCTTTCGGAACGCGGTGCCGTACACGCGAATCGAAGAACCGGACCTGTTCTGCATCCCTCTGCCAGCGCCGTGCCGCGCCGCGACCCCCGCAGTGGGTCACGTGAGACAGGGTGCAGGGCCCGCTGGGCGGCGCACCAACAGACACAAGAAGGCTAGCCGTCCACATCACTCTCAGAGAGTCCCCCCCCGGGAGAGTGATGGCAGCGGCCTCCCCCACGACAAGCGATCCCGTCCGCCCGCGGATCGTCACGCCCCGACATCACACCGTCTGGACGCGCATGGCGCTGTGCCCGGGGCGCTCGCAGCCCTGCACGAGAGGCAGGCCAGTGACCGCGATGTGTCACACCACGCGGTCACTGGAACCGACCTCTCCCCCCTTGGTCAGGGTCGGCGGGTCTGCGCGCTGTTGTGCCGGTCCTGGTCGCCGGGACGGCCGTCGCGGTGGGCGGGACGGGGCGTGGCACCGGTGAGGGTGCAGCCCTTGCGGGTCAGATCCAGTTTCGACCCGGCGACCAGACAGGCCGTGATCATGTGAACCTGCTGGCCGTAGGCCCGGCCCCTGGTGGAGGTCACTTCCCCGTCCGGGCCCACTTCACAGGGGTTGTTGTCGGTGCATTGCTGACCGTCGGCGTTGTGGGTGTTGTGGATTCCCACGACCGTGGAGCCGTCCGGGCCCAGCAGCACCGAACCGGAGTCGCCGTGCCAGGGAGCGCAGGCTTCGCTCGTCGCGTAGCGGATGGAGTTGTCCAGTTGGTAGCCGCCCTCTCGCAGGTGGGGCAGCACGGCCTCGGCGGTGCAGTCGTAGCGGATGCCACTGGACGCCACGGTCAACGGGTCCGCCGCGCCTACGGGAGTGGAGGTGAGTTGGAAGACTTTCGCGCCTTCCGCCCTCAACTGCGCGTATGTCGTGTCCAGGCGGTAGAGCGCGATGTCGGTGCCGGTGATCGTCGCGTACACCAGCCGCTTCGTACGGGCGGTGGTCCGGGGATAGCCCTGGCGGTCGGCGACCGGCACCTGGCGGTCGGCCGGCTGGTCCACGATCGCGGTTCCGGGTGCGGGCCACGGTCCTTGTACGCAGTGACCGTTGGTGAGCAGCAGCGCCGGGTCCTGCGGCCGGGAGGCGGGGGTCCGGACCACTGAGCCGACGCAGCCGCCCAGATCCACCGAGCCTTCCACGTTCGGGATCGGATCATCGGGCGGTACGTCGGTGCCCGAGATGATGCCGTTGATCCAGTCGGCGTGTTCGGTGACATCGGTGTACAGCGTCTTGCCGCTCTCGTCGGGGCCGCTGACCACACCGGCCACCGCCCACCGGTCGCCGTCGCGGACGAGCGCGGGCCCACCGGAATCCATGTTGGACGCGGCGACCCTGCCGTCGCTGCTGCCGACGCACAACTCGCCGGGCCCGGCCGACGGACATGTCGAGATCGGCTGCACCACGGTGTCGGCCTCCCGCAGCCGCGTGGGGAAGCACGCCATGTCGCCGAAGTCGTCGCAGGTCATGCCCCAGCCCATGATGCGGACGGGCGTGTGGTCCGGCGGCGTGGTCGAGGCGATCCGTACCGGCTTGGCCCGGACCGGGGTCCGCAGGTGCATCAACGCGAGGTCGCGGCCCCAGAATCCGCCCTCGTCGCGACTGGTCGCCAGCCGGTAGTAGTGGTCCACCTCGGCGACCTCGCCTCCGGACGCGGTGTTCAGCGACCCGACCCGGACCTTCCAGCCACGCGGTACACCCGACTTGGCGTTCGTCGGGTTCCTGCCCGCGCAGTGGCTTGCGGTCAGGACCCATTGCGGCGCCAGGACCTCCACCCCGCAGCCGTGCTTGTCCGGTCGCGGCGGGGCGGGATAGGACGGCTGGAAAGAGCCCATGAACGAGTAGGCATGGGTGGACTCGGTGCCGCCCACGACGGCCTGCGCCGGTAAGGGGGTCAAGAGGGCCGCAGTCAGTGCGATCCCCGTCGTCAGGGCGGCGGTGGCCGCCCTTGCGCCTGTCAACGTGTACATGGGTGGTTTCCCTTGGGTCTGCCGCGGCCATCGCTGCGGCGGGCCGGTGCCTGGGGACAGCGGTCGCCGTCCCGTCAGGCAGCGAGCCTGGACCCGGCGGGCCTCCGGTGGGTCTCTCGCGTGTATCGGACGCGGCGCGGCAGCCTCTCAGTTGTGTATCAGAGTGTTCGGAGTGACCGAGTCCTCCCTTCCGAGTGCTCCCTCCCGAGTCCTCCCTCCCGAGTCCTCCATTCCTCCTACGGCGTCGGTTGGGGAGGGTCTGTCTAGGCGTTCGGCGCGTTCCATGCGTCGTAGCCGTGTAGCCGTAGACCCAGTCGGCGTCCTCGGCGGACTTGAGCCAGGTGTTGCCGCGCGAGGCGAGTTGGACCCTGCTGGTGCGTGCGAGCCTCGCGGACTCGTAGGTCCTGAGGGCTGTGGCGAGGTCACCGGGGGCGCTCGGCGACGGCGCAGGTCGGGACGGCGGCGTCCTCGATCGCCATTCCGGCGCCCTGGGCCATGAACGGCATCGTGGGGTGGGCCGCGTCGCCGAGCAGTGTGACGCAGCCGACGGACCAGCGCGGGAGTGGGTCCCGGACTGTACAGCGCCGAGGTGAGGACCGAGTCGCGTCGAGGAGGGCGCGGGCCTCGGGGTGGAAGTGCGCGTACCTCGCACGCGGTTCGGCCACGTGGGTCGAGGGGCGCGATCGTCGGCGGCATGGTCGCGGCGACGGAGTCCATCTGCCGCGAGTTCAACACCGTCTCCACCCGCTTGAACTCGGTCGAGGCGTAGCCGACGCCCGGCCCGCCCGGCACCCGTACGCCCCGGCCCGCCCTCGGCGCCGGGAACGCGACACCCGCCACACATACAGCACATTCCCGCTGTACATACTCACCTCCGGTCGCGTGCGGTCACCGCCGCCGATCCGGTCCGCGAAGCACGACCCTTACGCGCGGCACACACTCCCACGCCAGGGCCGTCCCCTCCCCGCACCCGACGGCACCCGACGGCACCCGACGGCACCCGACGGCACCCGACGGCAGAACTCCCCGGTCCTCTCGACCGCTTCCCCCACCGCGCCCGTCTCAGAGTTCGTGGCGGACTTCCTCGACCGTATGAACCTCATCCGGAAGGGCTCGGTCACCGCGTCGGACCCGGACGGCCTGGAGATCACCGCAGGCGGCTCCCGGCTGCGCACCGGCCCCGCCCGCCGTCCCGTGGGCACCGGCGTCACCCTCGGCATCCGCCCCGACGACATCCACTTCGCCACCGGCGACGACGGCACCGGCACACCGGCGGCAGCCGGGGCGAACCTCGTATCCGGCACCCCGGTCGACCACCACTACCTGGGCGGAAGCTACCTCCACCGGGTGCAGACACCGCTGGGCCTGCTCACCGTCCGCTCACCCGCGGGCCCGGAAGCGGTCACGTCCGGCACGGTGCGGCTGCGGCTGCCCGCGGAGAAGCTCATCATCATGACATCCGGGAACGGGGAGCCGAAGGGGACGACCGGGCCCTGAGCCCCGACCCCAGGACATCACGCCGGGCCGACCACGGCCGCCCGCACGACGCACCTCCGTACCCCTTGCGGTACGGGAATCCGGTGCCCCAAGCGTGCGTGCATCGTCAACACGCCTGCGCGGATCGACAATCCCGGGTGCCGTGCCGCTTGCCACTCTGGATACCGAGTGACCGAGTAGTCCACGAGCACACCGGAGGAGGGATCGATGTTCGCGTCGATCGAGTCGTTGGGCAGTCGGCTGCTGGGCCTGTTCGTGCCCAGCGTGGATGCCGCAGCCGCCGAACAAGCATGCTGGGGCGCCTGCTGGCAGTGCAACCAGATCTACGGCGGCCCGTGCACGTGCAACGCACCCTGCTGCGCCCTGGGTGGCAACAGGTACAGCTGCTCCTGCGGCCAGTGTCCGTAGCCGGAGCATCGAGAGTCAGTGAGTGAGTCGTCCCGTACACCACCGGGGCCGGGGAGGTGTGACTCCTCGGCCCCGGTCGGTCAGCCCCGGATCGCGCGCCGCTCTCGTGTTCCGGGCAGGACTGAAGGAGCTGCTCCGTGGCCCACCTGGCACTGGCCCTGCGCTGTCTCATCGGCATCGTGTTCCTGGTCTCTTCCCTGAGCAAGGTCGTGAGCGGGAGGCGCTTCCAGGACTTCGCCGACTCCCTGCGCACCATGGACGTGCTCCCGGCGCGTCTGGTCCCGGCGGCGGCCCGAGCCGTCGTCCTGGCCGAGTTCGCGGTATGGGTGCTGCTGGTGATCGGGCCGACCGCCGGATTCGTGCTGGCGACCGGGCTGCTGGCCGCCTTCACCCTGGGCATCACGAGTGCGGTACGGCGTGGCGTGTACGCGCCCTGCCAGTGCTTCGGCACCTCCGTGCGCCCGTTGGGGCCCCGGCATGTGGTGCGGAACGCCGTTCTCACGGCCGGCGCCGCGGTCGGCGCGTCCGCCGCTCTGGTGCCGGGCGAGATGCGGCCCGCCGGAGCGGCCGTCGCCGTGCTCGCCGGAGTGTGCTGCGCGGGACCGGTCCTCCTGCTGGACGACCTGCTGGACCTGTTCCGTCCTATGAGCCGGTCCCATGAATCCGTTCCATGAATCCGTTCCATGAATCCGTCCCGCTCATTCGTCCGGCTCATTCGTCCCAGTCAATCGGGCCCATTCATCGGGCCCAGTCATCAGTCCCGTGAGGACTTGTCGAAATGACACCCGAAGGAGGACATCGTGGCGTTCCTGATCGCCGCCGTCGTGTTCGTGGGTCTGCTGTGCGTCCTGGACCTGATCCTCAGTCTCGGAGTGATGAAACGGCTGCGTGAACACACCGAGTTGATCAACAACCTCAGCGGTCGCGCCTCCATCGGGGTGGGCGAAGAGGTCGGAGATTTCACCGCCGGCACGGTCGACGGCGGTACGGTCACCCGCGCGCAGCTGGCCGACGGCACACTCGTGGGCTTCTTCTCCCCCAGCTGTCCCGCGTGCAAGGAGAAACTACCCAAGTTCGTGCAGCACGCCGCGGCCATGCCCGGTGGGCGCGACCGTGTCCTGGCCACGGTCGTCGGTGACGCCCGGCAGACCACCGACATGGTGGCCGCCCTGAGCCCGGTGGCGAGGGTGGTCGCGGAGTCCGCCCAGCACGGCTCTGTGGCCTCGGCCTTCCAGATCTCCGCGTTCCCGTCGGTCCTCATGCTCGCGGCCAACGACCGCGGCGTACCGGCGGTCACGGAGACAGGAGTCAACCTCGATCGACGGCCCTCCCGCACGGTATGAGCACGGCGAGTGCGTCCGGCGAGGACCCGCAGGAGCAGGCGGCGGAGCACGGTCGGAGACGACCGCGCCGGATCACCACCGCCGTGTCGCTCACGGCGCGGGCGGCGCCCGGCGCCTTCACCGCGTACGCGCTGCTGAGACTCGTCATGAGTACGGCGCCGGTGGCCGCGGCGTGGCTGATGAAACTCGTCATCGACAACCTGGTCCACCAGGGCTCGCGGAGCTCTCTGATCGCGCTCACCGGCGGGCTCGGGCTGGTCGGGGTCGGCACCGCCATGCTTCCCCAGCTCGCCCAGTACCTCCGTGGCGAACTGGACCGCAGGGTCGGACTGCTGACCCAGGAACGGCTGTTCACGGCGACCGACGGGTTCATCGGGCTGGGACGGTTCGAAGATCCGCGGTTCCTGGACCGCCTGCGGCTCGCTCAGCCCAGTATCGGCATGAACCCGAACGACGTGGCCGGCGGGGCGCTCGGCGTGCTCCAGGCCGCCCTCACCATGGCCGGGCTGCTCGGCTCACTCCTGATCCTGGGCCCCATGATGGCCGTACTCCTGATGCTTTCCGGCGTTCCGATGCTGGTCGCCGAGATCGCCCTGTCGCGGCGGCGGGCGCGGATGATCTGGGAGGTCGGCCCGGTCGAACGGCGGGAGTTCTTCTACAACGACCTGCTGTCCAGCGTGGAGGCGGCCAAGGAGATACGGCTGTTCGGCACCGGGAGCTTTCTGCGTGGGCGGATGCTCACCGAACGGCGTGCCGCGAACGCCGCCAAGCGGACCATGGACCGGCGCGATGTCACCGTTCAGGCCGGGCTCGCGGTCCTGGCCGCGGTGGTGTCGGGCGCGGGGCTGTTGTGGGCTGCCGTCGCGGCGCGGCGCGGGGCGCTCTCGGTCGGCGATGTGACGATCTTCGTGGCGGCGGTCGCCGGACTCCAGGGCTCGCTGGCCACGATCGCGAGCGAGATCGCCCGCTCGCACCAGGCACTGGAGCTGTTCGGCCACTACCTTGCCGTCACGACCGCCGGACCGGACCTCCCGGCAGCCGACGGCCCGCGCCCCCTCCCCGCGCTGAGCCGCGGCATCACGCTCAAGGACGTGTGGTTCCGCTACTCCCCCGACCATCCCTGGGTGCTGCGCGGCGTCACCCTGCACATCCCGCACGGCCAAGCCGTGGCCCTGGTCGGATTGAACGGTGCCGGGAAATCGACTCTGGTGAAACTCCTGTGCCGCTTCTACGACCCCACCCGGGGCGCGGTCCTGTGGGACGGGGTGGACATCCGCGAGGCCGACGCGGCCGATCTGCGGCGCCGGATCGGTGCGGTCTTCCAGGACTACATGCACTACGACATGACCGCGGCCGAGAACATCGCCCTGGGCGACCTGTCCGCGCTGGACGACGCCGCCAGGCTGCGCGCGGCGGCGCACCACGCGGGTATCCACGCCACGATCAGCGAGCTGCCCCGCGGCTACGCGACCGTACTGTCCAGGATGTTCTTCATGACCTCGGACACGGAGGAGAACGGGCCGAGGACCGGGGTGACTCTCTCCGGGGGGCAGCGGCAGCGGCTGGCCCTGGCCCGCGCGTTCCTGCGCGACCGCTGCGATCTGATGATTCTCGACGAGCCCTCGGCGGGCCTGGACGCTGTCGCGGAGCACGAGATACACCGTTCGCTGACCCGGCACCGCGAGGGGCGTACGAGCCTGCTCATCTCGCACCGGCTGGGCACGGTCCGGGGCGCCGACCGCATCGTCGTGCTGTCCGACGGGAAGGTGGTGGAGGAGGGTGACCACGCCGGGCTTCTGGCCGTCCGGGGTGAGTACGCCCGGCTCTTCGCACTTCAAGCGTCCGGTTACCAGGGACTCCGGACGAGTTCACCCGAGCCCGAGCCCGAGCCCGAGCCCGAGCCCGCGCGGGCGCCCGCGTCCACGGCAGGTGCGGGCACGGAGGGAGACGGATGAGAACCGGACTGCCACTCCTCCTGGTCGGCCTGGCCACCGCTGCCGGGCTGCTGCGCCGGTCACTCGTGTTGGTGACGGTCCAGGGTGCGAGCATGGAGCCCACATATCACCACGGCGACCGGGTCCTCGTCCGGCGCACCCGTGCTCTGTCCACGGGCCAGGTCGTCGTCGTCGAACGTCCCGGCCCCGGGAACAGCTGGCATCACCCCTCGCTGCCGCGCGGAGCTGGAGCGGTCTCGGTCGCCGGACGGCAGTGGATGATCAAACGGGTGGGCGGGTCACCTGGAGACCCGGTACCGCGCCACGTCTCCCACGGCCAGCCCGTACCAAAGGGCCACGACCCGGTTCCGCCGGACCAGGTCGTACCGCCCGGCCGCCTTGTGCTGCTGGGTGACAACCCTGACTCCAGCGTCGACTCACGCCAGTTGGGGTACTTCCCCGCGGCACGCGTCCTGGGCGTGGTGTTGGGGGGCACGGGCGCGCCGATGACCTGACTCGGAGATGTGCGGCGGAACCGGCCGCACACAGCTCAGCTCGACTCGCCTACCAGGGCTTCGAGGGGCACGCGGCGAACCGACCGACCAAAGGGGACGCCGCGCCGCCCCCTCGCCCGCCGTGAACGATCCGTCGGCATTGAGGCCGCCCAAGGCCGCGGCGGCGAACTCGTCGTAGCCGATACCGATGTCGGCGCTGCCGGGCGTTCACCGACACCGCCACGCCGGCCTCCGCGGCCCGGAGCAGCAGGCCGGTCGCACGGCCCCGCAAACGGGCTGGGCCTTCTGCCGACGGTCGGCGGACGGCGGTACGGGGGCGCCCGGGACCCCCTGCCGTTCACCCCCGCACACCGCCGCCCAGGCGGGGCGGAGGAGACGTCAGTCCCCCTCCGGTGGGACCTGGAAGACCACATGGTAGTAACCGGGCGGGAACGGTTCGTCGATGAGGGCTCCCCCGGCCTCGACCCAGGCGTGGGCGCTGAAGGGGTCGGTTCGGACGCCGGTGCACCAGGTCGGCCAGGTGCCGCGCGAGCGGCAGAGCAGGGCCGTGGCGAGGGAGCGTTGCAGACAGCCGGACCCGCCCGCGGCCCGTGCGCTGACCGAGACGACCGCGGAACGGGCGGCCCGCGCCTGGGCGGCGGTGGCCGGGGCGGCGCCCCGCCGCAGGACGTGCAGCACCCGCCGGAGGCGGCGCGGTGTGGCACCGCACAGGACACGCGCCACGGCGACCGCCACCAGCGGTGCGGCCCGGCGGTGCACGGGCAGGCGCGACCGGGAGGGAAGGGCGAGGGGCGCGCTCACCGGACCGCTCCCTGCGCGCGCAACCGGTCGAGCAGGTGGGCGACGTCGGCGACGGCCCTCTCGCGGGGGATGCCGTACGCGTCGGCGAGTCCCGTGGCGGTCTCCTCCTCGGTGCGCCCGGCGAGCAGGTCACCGAGGACCCGGGCTCCGGTGGGGTTGAGCTGCCAGTAGCCGCCGGTGCGCTCGTTCAGCAGGACGGCGCTGTCGTCGGTCTCGGTGAGGGTGAAGTCCGGGTTGATGCGCAAGGGCATGGGTGCTCCCCACTGGGTGCGGGTGTACGGGGACCTGCCTGTTGGCACGTGGGCCGACCTCACCGAGGTTCACTGACAGGGCCTCTTCCCTGTCAGTGAACCCTTCTTTCAGCCAGTCGCGTTCCCTTCGATGAGGCCACCCGGCCTCCCATCGAAAAGGAGTACGCAGATGGCGGAAGAGCAGCTCAACGAGCTTCCGGTGTACGAGCCCCCGGCGCTGGTCGAGGTCGGGACCTTCGACGAGGACACCCTGGGCTGGGGCTGGTTCAACCACGGTGACTACTGGGGCAACTGGGGCTGACGCAGGAAGCAGCAAGTAGGAAGTGGGTGCGTGGTCCCCCGGGAGCGCGCACCCACCCCCGACCGGAGGAGACCGGTTCGTGTTCAGGGGATTCGCCGTCCTGCCGGACGACGAGCGCGCCCGGGATGTCCCGGCCGTGCTGGCATGGCCGGACGCCCATGTGCTGTACCACGACTCGGGACGTCCCTGGCTGGTGGGCGACTGGACGCCCGAGGAGATCCTGGACGCGCGGTCCGGTGCCGCGCGGGTCGTGGTGCTGGGGCACTGCCCGTGGGACGCCGCCCGGCTGGCCGGGCTGGCGGCGCGGGTCCGTTCGGTGGCCGATCTGGACCTGCTCGTCCGGGCCCTTCCCGGCAGCGCCCACGTGGTGGCCGCCGTCGCGGGCCGGGTCAGGGTCCAGGGCAGCGCCAGCGGGCTGCGGCGGGTGTTCCACGCCCGCCGCGACGGGATCACCGTCGCCGCCGACCGGGCCGACGTGCTGGCCCGGCTGACCGGCGCCGCCGTCGACGACGACGTCCTCGCGGCGCAGCTCACCTCGGTGGTGCTGCCCCCGCCGGTCGGCGAGTGGACGCCCTGGCGGGGCGTGCGCGCGCTACCTCCCGACCGCTGCCTGCTGCTGGAACCCGAAGGGACGCACACCGAAGCCGTCTGGTGGCGACCGCCCGAGCCGGTACGGAAGCTCTCCGCCGGTGCGGACCGCGTACGGTCGGCGCTGGAGACGGCCGTGGCCAGCCCCTCCGACGGCCGGGTCAGCGCGGACCTGTCGGGCGGCTTCGACTCGACGTCGCTGTGCTTCCTGGCCGCCCGTACGCACCCCGACCTGCTGACGGCGCGGTTCACCGGCGCGGACGCCGCCAACGAGGACGCCCACTTCGCCGCACTCGCCGCCGCGCACCTGCCGGGGGCCGAGCACTGGGCCGTCCCGCCCGGCGCGGGTCCGAGCCGGTACGCCGACATCGGCGCGGCGGTGGACCCGGAACAGCCGGTGGTGTTCGGCCGGGAGAGCGCGCTGGTGCGCTGGCGGGCGAGCGCGCTGGCCGCCAGCGGGTCGCGCTGCCACCTCGCCGGACACGGCGCCGACGAGATCTTCCACGCGCCGCATGCCTACCTGCATCCCCTCGCCCGCCGCCGCCCCCTGGTCGCGTGGCGGCACCTGCGCGCGCACCGCGCCGCGCGCCGCTGGTCGTGGCGGGCGATCGCGGGCGAACTCGCCGACCGCGGTGACCTGGCCGACTGGTGGACCGACGCCGCGAACGGGCTGACCGGGCCGCCACCGCGCCCGTCCGCGCCGCTGCTCGGCTGGGGCCTGCCGCTGCGCGCCCCCGCCTGGCTCACGGCGGACGCCCTGGCTTCCGCGCGCCGCACGTTCCACACGGTCGCGGAGTCGGTCCGGCCACTGGCGGCCGACCGCGCCGGGCATCTGACGCTGGCGGCGATACGGACCAGCGCGCCCCAGTACCGGCTGCTGGCGCGGCTGCACGAGGCGAACGGCGTACCGCTGCGGTTGCCGTTCCTCGACGACCGTGTCGTGGAAGCGGCGCTCGCGGTACGGCCGGAGGACCGCGCGTCACCCTGGCGGTACAAGCCGGTGCTGGCCGAGGCCATGGCCGGGATCGTGCCCGCGCCGATCCTCGACCGGCGCACCAAGGGCGACTTCACCGCCGACACCCGGGCCGGGTTCCGCCGGCATCTGCCCGCGCTGCTGAGCCTGTTCGAGGAGTCCCGGCTGGCCGACCGGGGGCTGATCGACCCCGGCAGGCTCCGCGCCACCCTGCTGGCACCGCAGCGGGACAACAGCGCGCTGTTCCTCTTCGACAGCACCCTGGCGGCCGAGCTGTGGCTGCGGTCCGTGTCCTGAACACCGGACGGCCGGATCAGCCGGGTACGTGACGGGCGACAGGGCACCGGGGCGCGAGCCCCATCAGGGGCTCAGCAGTCGGGTGCGGGTGAACTCCTGGCCGTGCCGTACGACGCTCTCGTACTCAGCGGGCCCACGGTCGTTCGCGGGGTCCGGGGTGGGCGCGTCGATGTGGAGGTCCACGCCGAGGACGCCCGAGGCGTTCCGTGGATCGACAGCAAGTCCGCTCCCCGTCACCACGATCAGCCCGCACAGGGGCGCCGACACTGTCGCGGAACGGTAGGTCACCGCGCGGGTGAGCAGCACGAAGTCACCCGGGACGGGGCTGAGGAAGCCGAAGTCCGAGTCGAGTCAGGCCCCCAGTACGCAGTGCACCTCGTCCGCCAGCACATTCCGCAAGGACACCGGTGACGACGTCGAGGCGCTACGCGAGGACATCGCCGACCTGCTCCCACCACTCGGTCCGCGCCTCTCCGAGGCGAAGTCACAGGTGGTGCACATGTCGGAAGCGTGCGACTTCCTGAGGTTCCGCACCCAGTGGCGCCGCAAACGAGGAACGGACCAGTGGCACGTCCACACCTTCATCACTGACCGGTCTATCCGGCAGCTGAACGACAAGATCCGTGCCCTGACGGACAGAACGTCGCAGCAGAGCCCCAGGGACGTGCTGATCAGGCTCAACCAGATGATGCGCGGCTGGGCCGACTCCTTGAAGCACGCGGTCTGCAAAGCCGCCCTGAGCTGCCTTGCCAGCCATGACGCGCTGCACCGGCAAGGACACATCCGCAACGATCCGGTCCACTTCCGCCAGGTCGGTCTCGTGGTCCGGTGTGATGACGAACGTGAACCAGGCTCGTAGACTGCCGCCGGTTGCGGCGGGCGGAGGTATGCGTGCGGGAGAAGTTGCTCGCGGCCGTGCGGGCGCGGACCGCGCGCGCTGTCGAGACCGGTCATTCGCGGTGGGTGCTGGCGCCGGAAGCGCTGGAAGAGGCGGGTGCCCTGCTGGCCCGGGTGCTCGGGTTCGGCGAGGATCCCGACCTGGAGGTGCTGCGGGCCGTCGGCGAGCTGTACTGGCTGCGGGTTCAGGCGCAGCAGACCGATGCACAGGACGGGGATCTGCGCATGGCTGCGATCCTCTACCAGCCGGTGTACCAGGCCGACCCGGATGCGGTGCCGAAAGAGTTGCGCGGCTGGTACGCCGAACAGGCCCGTCACCCCGAGGAACACAAGCGTGAGGCTGGACGGGTGGATCCGGCCCACTGCACCAACCAGGGTGCGGAATTGTTCAACTGGTTCCGGCGCAACGGTGATCTGGAGGCGTTGGAGAAGGCTGTTCACCTGTTCCGGACGGCGTTGTCCGCCGTTCCGGAGGACCATCCGATGTACGGGCCATGCCTGTCGAACCTGCGTGCCGCGGCGTCTGCGCTGGCCGATGAGACCGGCGACGCGGACGCGCTACAGGAGGCGGTGAGCGCGGGCCTGACCCTGCTTGAGGTCATGGACGAAGGCGATCCCGAGTACCCGGAGCACGCGAGCGACGTCGGGCTTTCGCTACGGTCCCTGTTCGAGCACACCGGGGCTGTCAGCGTGCTGCGAAAGGCGGTGGGGCTGGCCCGGTCGGCGGTGGCCGCGACCCCGGAGGAAGGGGCCGTCCGAGCCGGTCGCCTGTCCGATCTGGGCGTCGTACTCCAGATGCTGCACGAGCACGCCGGGGACGCGGGGGCCATCGACGAGGCGATCACCGCCGGGCGGGACGCGGTCGCCGCGATGCCGGTCGGCGATCCCGACCGGGCCACCTGCCTGTCCAACCTGGGAAACACGCTGCGCGTCGCGTTCGAAGCGAGCGGCGACACCGCCGTACTGCGGGAGGCGGTCGTGGTGGGCCGGGCGGCGCTGGAGAGCACGCCGGAGGATGATCCTGGTCGGGCGAGGAGCATGTCGAGCCTCGGCAGCACGCTGCAGTTGCTGTACGAGCGCACCGGGGACCGCGCCGCGCTGGCGGAGGCGGTCGCCTTCGGGCGCGCCGCGTCGGCCTCCCTGCCCGCCGACCACCCTGACCGGCCGGCTGTCCTGGCCAACCTCGGCGTGAGCATGCGGGAGCTGTTCGGAGCCACCGGGGACGTGCACCTGCTCCACGAAGCGGTCGTCGCCCACCGCCAGGTCGACACCGCCACCCCCGACGGGCATCCCAGCCAGGCCGGCCGCCTGACCAACCTCGGGAACACGCTGCGCGCGCTGTACGACCATTCTGGGGAGCGGCAGGCATTGGACGATGCCGTCGCAGCCGGTCGCCGTGCCGTCGCGGCGATCCCCGACGGCCATCCCATGGAGGCCGCGAGCCTGTCCAACCTCGGGAGTTCCCTGCTGGCCCAGTTCTACGAGACCGATGATCTAAAGACGCTGGGCGAAGCCGTTTCGGCTGGCCGAAAGGCTCTCGCGGCGATTCCGGTCGATGATCCGCGGCACGCCCGATTCCAGTCCAACCTCGGGATCAGCCTGCACATACTGTTCAGGCGAACCGGTGACACCGGCATTCTGCGAGAGGCCATCGCGGCCGGTCGGGTCGCGGTCACCGGGGTGCCTGACGGCCACCCGGAACTGGTCAGCTACGTGGCCGGCCTGAGTGACACTCTGGGCACCGCGTTCACCACATCCGAAGACCGGCAGACACTTTCGGATGCCCGGAATGCTCTGGCGGACATCGCGACCAGCGGCCTCGGCGCACTGGATGGTCTCCCGGAAGACCATCCGGTCCGTTCGATGATCCGGTCCGATCTCGAGCCGGCCGCCCAGGATCCTGCCGGGGAGACCGGCTCGGAACAGCATCCCGACCCGGAGGTGGAACTCGACGGGCGGCCTGGACAGGGTTCGACGAGGGATCGCCGGCTCCGGCAGGTCCGCGCTCGGGTCGAGCGGTTCACCACCACTGGTGCGCCGGAGGCCGTGCTCGGCTCCGACGCGCTCGGCGAGGTGGTGGACCTGCTCTGTTCGGTGCCCGATCCGGTCGAGGACATCGAGGTTGCGCAGACCGCGGGCTGGCTGTTCTGGTTGCGGTTCGCCGCCCGCGGCACGGTGGACGGCGGACCGGAGCTGATGATCGCGCTGGATCTGCTCGCCCCGCTGTACCCGTTGGGCGACGGGGCCGTTCCCGAGCTGATCGGCGAACTGTGGGACGACACACCGCCGGCCGAGCCGGACGGGGCTGCGGTGCTGGCCAAGCTCGGTCGGGCGCAGTTCAGGGAGGCGCAGGAGAACGACGACGACGCGGTCGCGCTGAACCGGTCCGTCGACCTGCTGCGGCGGGCCGTCGCCATGACCGGATCCGACCACCCCGACTACACCCGATGCCTGATCAACCTGGGCAGCGCACTGCTGTCCCGCTTCGAACGCGACAGACTACCGGCCGACTTGTCCGAGTCGATCGACTTCTACCGGGCGGCGGTCGGGGCTACCCGACCCGACGAGTCCGACCGCGCCAGCTGCCTGACCAACCTGGGCAACGCCCTGCTGACGCGGTTCGAGCACTTGGCGAGCGAGGCCGACCTGGACGCCGCCATCGAGGCCGGCCAGGCCGCGGTCACCGGCTGGCCCGATCACCCCGACCACGCCGCGATGGTGTCCAATCTCGACCTCGCGCTGCGGACCAGGGCCGCGTTCCGCGACCAGGCGGCCGGGCTGGATCGGAGGATCGAGGAGGCGCGTTCCGGTGTGAGCGCACCCGGTGGGCCGGACGCGGACGAGCTGAGCGATCTGCTGCTGGCCCGGTTCGAACGCACCGGGGATCCGGCGGATCTGGACGAGGCGATCCAGGTGCGCCGGGACACGGTCGCCACGGCGGCCGACGATTCCGACCGGGCCCCGCACCTGTCCGGCTTGTGCAACCTACAGCGAGTTCGGTTCGTCCACTTCGGGCGCACATCGGACCTCGCTGACGCGATAGCGCACGGCCGCGCCGCGATGGCGGCGACCCCGGCTGAAGATCCCAAGTTCGGTGGCCGACAGGCCAACCTCGCCAACGCGCTCAGTCGGCGCTACAGGATCACCGGCGATCTCGGCGACCTGAAGGAGGCGGCGACGCTCAGCCGAAGCGCGGTGGCTGCCACGCCCGACAGCGACTTCAACCGCCTCAGTTACCTGTCGAACCTCAGCAACACCCTCCGTATCGTGTTCGAGCGTACCGACCGGCTCGCGGATCTCGACGAAGCGGTCGAGGCCGGGCGGGCCGCGGTCGAAGCCGTACCGCAGCATGATCCGCACCTCCCGGCGTTCCTCGGCAACCTCGCGGTCGCGCTGCTGACCCGGTTCCGGCGTACCGGCAGCCAGACCGACCTGGACGCATCGGTCGATCTGCAGCGGCGAGCGGCGCTCGCCGTGCAGGCCGCCAGCCCGGACCGGGCGTTGATGCTGGCGAACCTGGGCGCCGCCCTGCACATCCGCTTCGATTCGGTGGGCGGTTCCGAGGACCTGGACGAGGCGATCGACGTCTGCCGGGAGGCCGTGCGCGCCACCCCGCTCGAGCACCCCGGCCGGGCGGCACGCCTGTCCAACCTCGCCGGGGTGTTGCGGGCGCGGTTCGGGATCGGCGGCGAGGCGACGGATCTGGACGAGGCGCTGGCGGCCAGCGAGTCCGCGGTCGAGGCGCATCCACCCGGTCACCCGGCCCGGCCGCTGGCATGGGCGAACCACGCCCAGGTGCTGCGCGGGCGATACGAGCACAGCGGCCGGCCGGCGGACCTCGACGCGGCGGTGGCGTCCGCGCGTGCCGCGGTGGCCGAGACGCCCGCCGATCTACCGAGCCGCCCCGGGTACCTCGCCATCCTCAGTGGGGCGCTGCGCGACCGGCACGCCCGGACCGGCGCCGATACGGACCTCGACGGTGCGCTCGCGGCGGCGCGGGAAGCGGCGTCGGCCGACGTGGGTCCGCCCCGGGTCCGCGCGGTGGCGGCGGCGCGGTGGGGAAGCCTGGCCGCGGAGGCCGGCCGGTGGACGGAAGCCGTGGCCGGGTACCAGGCGGCGACAGATCTCCTGGCCCGGACCGTTCCGCGTCACCTCACCCGCCGCGACCAGGAGTTCCTGCTCGACGGCACGGACGGGACCGGATCGGATGCCGCCGCGTGCTGTGTGCGGGCCGGATCGGTCGCCCAGGCCGTCGAGCTGTTCGAGCAGGGCCGCGGCCTGCTGCTGAGCCAGGCGCTGGACAGCCGCACCGACCTCACCGCGCTGGCCGAGCGCCACCCGCGACTGGCCGACCGGTTCACCGCGCTGTGCGCGGAGCTCGACTCCCCCGGTCCTGCGGACGATGGCGTGGCACGACGTGCGACGGCCACGGCGTTCGACCGGCTCACCGCGGACATCCAGAAGTTGCCCGGGTTCGACCGCTTCCTGCGCCCACCGGCCGTAGCCGACCTCGCGCCGGACGAGGGCCAGGCGGTGATCGTCAGTGTGTCCCGGTACGGCTCCTACGCACTGATCCTGCCCGCTGACGGCGAGGTCACGGCCGTGCCGCTGCCCACGCTCACGCCCGACGCCGTGCTGGCCGAGGTCGGCGACTTCCTCCGGGCGGTCGAGGACACCACCGCCCACTCGGCGCGGACCCGAGCCGCCGCCCAGGATCGGATGACGCGCACGCTCGGCTGGCTGTGGGACACGGTCGCCGGTCCCGTCCTCGACGCCGTGGGCATCACCAGGACACCGCGCGACGGCGAGTCCTGGCCCCGACTGTGGTGGTGCCCGTCCGGCCTGCTGTCGTTCCTGCCACTGCACGCGGCGGGCCACCACGACACGGCGTCCGACGCTGTGCCGCGCACGGTGCTGGACCGGGTGGTGTGCTCCGTCACCCCGACGCTGCGGGCGTTCGCCCATTCCCGGCGCGCAGCGGATCCGCCCCCGCCTCGTGCCGGTCGCGCGGTCGTGGTGGCGATGCCCAAGACCCCGGGTGGATACGCCGAACTCTCGGGTGCCGAAGCCGAAACGGCGGTGCTGCGTCGGCACTTCCCCGGCGAGGTCGACGTGCGCACCGGCACGGCCGCCACCCACGACGCCGTGCTCGACGCGCTGACCGGGGCCCGGTGGGCACACTTCGCCTGCCACGGGCGAAGCGACCTGGCCGATCCGTCGGCCGGGCGGCTGGTGCTGGCCGACCACCACAACCGGCCGCTCACCGTGATGGACCTGGCCAGGCTCCGGATGGACGACGCCGAACTGGCGTTTCTGTCCGCCTGCTCCACCGCGCGTCCCAGCGGTCGGCTGGCCGACGAGGCGATCCACCTGGCCTCCGCCTTCCAACTCGTCGGCTACCGGCACGTGATCGGCACCCTGTGGCGGATCGGCGACTGGCAGGCGGTGGACGTCGCCGACCTGATCTACTCGGCGATCGCCGACGGCGCGGACGTTGCCGAGGCGGTCCACAGCGCGACCCGCCGCATGCGTGACCGTTGGCCGGACGACCCATCGGCGTGGGCATCGCACATCCACGTCGGTCCGTAGCCGGAGGATGTCAGGCAGGCCGTCCCAACAGGAACGTCGCGACACAACCCGCGTGATCATCGTCGTCGGCGGACAGCACCAGGCCCCGCGAGCCCGCCCCACCGCGGTAATGCGCCACGAACGAGGGGCGCGCGGTCGCGGTGTCCCTGGTCGTGAACACGAAGCGGCTCTCCGTGACCGTCACCAACGCGATACCATGCGCCGCCGCGAACTCGACCGCACCACTCTGGTACGGCGAAGTGGCGACCATGACACCCTTGTGCGCGCCGACGCTCTGGATCTTCTGGTGAAGCACCTGCACGAGTTCACGCTTGATCGGATTCCGGTACAGCTTGGCCTCGACGACCACCAGGAAGGCCATTCCCGCGAACCGGTACCGGACGGTCGCGTCGAAGTCGTACGCACCATCGGCGCCCATGATCTTCTCGTGCAAGGTGACCACGAGGTCGTCCACCTCCGACCCCGCCGCGCCCAGCAGCTCTCCCGCGACGAATTCCTCGAACTCCCCCGGGGTGATCGCCGGGTGGGGATAACGCAGGGTGCGGTTGTCCTCGGTCACGCGCCGACATTACTCCAGGCCGTCACATGGTCGACTGCCTCAGCGCCGGAGCCCGGGGCCAAATGCTGCCGACGTCGCCCATTCCGCTCCCCTGACCATGAGCAGTTCGTCCCATAGGCGGCGGGGCCCGATCTGGTGGACGGTGGATAGGTCAGCGGATTCCAGTGATCGTCGCAACACGTGATCTCTGATGTGCAGCACAGGCAGTCAAGCAGTCGCTCAGTCCGATCACGCGGCCGGGCGGCTGCGGCCACGCATGGGCGAGACCGGCGGGCCCGGGGCCTGCGTATGCTCGCCTCGACTGCTGACCAGGAGAGGCTGAGGGGGGCGTGTGCTGAAGCTGCTCGGCTTCTTCGACGACTTCGGCTACTCAGGTGAGCTGGCTGCGGGACCACTGGGGGCCCAGGTGCAGGCGTCCAGCGAACCGGATGAAGCAGAGGTTGTGGAGTATCTGGACGTTGGCCATCGCCTCACGTACGTCATGGAGGCAGGGGTTGACGTCCTCACAGGTGAGGTTCACCGGCACACGTCCGGCTGTTCGTCACTTGTCACCGATGGCATGTGGGTGTGGCGCGCGGACTTTGCGCACTATCTGGAGGCGTACCACGTGCCGTTGCCCGCGGCCTTCCTTGCCCGAGTTCGAGGGCTCCGCCATGAGATGCCGGACCTGCTCGGTGCGGACTTCGCACCGGTCTTCGACGAGTTGGTCCTGGGGTTCGGATGGACGCATGTGGACGCGTGGGACCCGGAGTCGTTCCTGCGCCCACAGCCACGGGCTGTTCCGACTCGTGCGGAGTTCGTAGCGAGGGTCCGGCAACAACGGCCTGCCGGCCCCTGGGGGAAGGCGCCGCGCAAACCTCGCAGGGACAAGGGGCGCGGCTTTTAGCGATCGTTCTCACGCAAAGAGACGAGTCGCCCCCTTCTTGCTCCGGCAAAGGGCCGTCTATGAGGACGTCGGCAGGTCGAACGGGTCCACACATCAGGGCATGAACACGACCATTCAGAATGGTCAGTAACTGATTCGCGCACGGGCGAGCCCGCGCGTTACCGTGCGCGCCATGGCAAAGGCACACGTTCTCACGTCTCGGGCGGACGACTTCCCCCGCTGGTACCAGGACCTGATCACCAAGGCCGAACTGGCCGACAACGGGCCGGTCCGCGGCACCATGGTCATCCGACCGTACGGGTACGGCCTGTGGGAGCGGATGCAGCAGGAGATGGACACCCGGATCAAGGACGCGGGCGCCTCCAACGCGTACTTCCCGCTCTTCATTCCGCAGTCATACCTGACGAAGGAGGCCGAGCACGTCGAGGGTTTCGCGCCCGAGCTCGCCGTGGTCACACATGCCGGCGGCAAGGAGCTGGAGGAGCCGGTCGTCGTCCGCCCCACCTCCGAGACGATCATCAACGACTACTTCTCCAAGTGGGTGAACAGCTACCGCGACCTGCCCCTGCTGATCAATCAGTGGGCCAACGTGGTGCGCTGGGAACTGCGCCCGCGCGTGTTCCTCCGTACAACGGAGTTCCTGTGGCAGGAGGGCCACACCGCACATGCCACCTACGAGGACGCCCGGGACTACGCCGCGCACATCCACCGCGACGTGTACGCCGACTTCATGGAGAACGTCCTCGCCATGGACGTCGTGCCGGGACGCAAGACAGCCAGGGAACGGTTCGCCGGCGCGATCAACACGCTCACCCTGGAGGGCATGATGGGCGACGGGAAAGCCTTGCAACTGGGCACCAGCCACGAACTCGGCCAGAACTTCGCCAAGGCGTTCAACACGCGATACCTGTCGAAGGACGGCCGGCAGGAACACGTCTGGCAGACCTCCTGGGGCTCCACCACGCGTCTGATCGGCGCGCTGGTGATGATGCACGGAGACGACAACGGTCTGCGCGTCCCGCCTCGTTTGGCCCCGGTCCAGGCAGTGGTCGTCGCCATCAAAGGCGACGACGAGGTTCTGGCCAAGGTCCGCGAGATCGGCGACCGGTTGAAGGCAGCGGGTGTACGCGTCCATGTCGACGACCGCACTGACACGCCGTTCGGCCGCCGCGCGGTCGACTGGGAACTCAAAGGCGTGCCCGTACGGATCGAGGTGGGGCCTCGCGACCTGGAGAACGGGACCGCCGTGCTGGTCCGCCGCATCGCGGGAAGCAAGGAGCCGACGGCGATCGACGCGCTGTCCGCCCTCCTGCCCAGGGTGCTGGAGGACGACCAGGCGCTACTGCTGACCCAGTCCCGCCAGCGCCGCCAGGACCGCACCGTCGAGGTGACCACGATCGAAGAGGCTGAGGAGGCCGCGAACAACGGCTGGGCGTACATCCCCTGGGCCACGCTGGGCCCGGAGGGCGAGGCGAAACTCGCCGGGCGGGGCGTGTCCGTGCGGTGCCTGATCGCCGCGGATGGTTCGGTCCCCGAGAGCGACGACCAGCCGGGCAACGTCGGCGTAATGGCACGCGCCTACTGACCTGGACGACGCCCTGGAGGCAGTGGGGCGGGGGGCGCGAGGTCGGTGACGACGAGGTCGACGTCGACGTCGAGAGACTGTACGGCGACCTGGGTGGCCACCACGATCCACGGTTCACACGCCCACAGGGCGCGGGGGGCCGAGGCGGGTGAGGTCATCGCGCTGCCATTGCGGAATGCGGGCGTGCGGGTACCGGGGCGGGCTGCGAGGGCCTGGTAGGTGGCCTGGGCGTCCGGGACGGTGTGCGGGCACGAGTACGGCGCTGGCGTCTTCGTCTGTGTCGTAGAGCGGGGCGAGGGTTCGGCTCAGCTGTGCGGCGCGTCCGCCGGTGATATCGGGGGCGTGGGTGTGGTGCACGAGGTGCTGGTCGATGGTGAGGGAGTGCGCGCGGGCCCTGGGGATCGTGCCGGAGGCGGTCACGGCGCCGGTGGCCGGGCCCGCGAACAGCCGTCCGGGGTTGGACGGGTCGACGGGGGGCGGGGTGATGTGGCCGCTGCCGCGGAAGCAGCCAGGATGCGGTGCAGGACGGGGACCGGGATCGCCGGATTGGTGACCGCCTCGTATGCCGTGTCGCGGTTGTGCAGCAGTCCGGCGAGGACGCGGGCCGGCAGTCGCGGATTGCGTGTCGCGGTCCCTCGGACGTGGGCTGCCGGGTCGCTCAGCAGCCGCACCGCGTCGGCCGGTGACAGCCGGATGTCCTCGGCCGCGCGGCGGCGCACCTCGGCTTCCGGGTCACGGGCGAGGCGGGCGACGTCCGCGGGCGTGGACTCGGGATCGTCTAGGGGGTGTCTGATGGATCTCCGTGGGAGAAGGAGCGCCGTTCGGTGCGTGCTCTCGGTGTGCCGGGCGGAAGCCCTCGTAGCGGAGCTACTAGGGCTTTTGTCCGGTGCGGCGAGAGTGCGTGCCGGGCGTC